>CAUWIH010000010.1:0-50223 GCA_963558795.1 uncultured Megamonas sp.
TTTTTTTGCTTTAAAGGCTTTAGCAAATACTAAAGGGTCTTGATAGCCACAAGAAATGGCAATACTTTCAATAGATAAATTTGTCTGATTAAGTAATTGTTCTGCACGCGTTATGCGGTAGTTAGTTAAATATTCTTGTGGTGAATTATTTAGATATTTACGAAATAATAAATACAAATAATTTCTAGTAATACAAACATAATTTGCAATATCAGTAACTTTAATATTATTAGTATAGTTATTTTCGATAAATTCAATAGCTTTATTAATATAAAGATTATTATTGTTTCTAGCAGGAGAAATATTAGTTAAATCTTTACTTAAAACAGCGAAAAATGAATAAAGTAAACTTTCTAGAGCAAATTGATGACTTGTAGCTATTTTATTATTTTGTAGCATAGCATTAACAATATCTTGCAATTTTTGTGCATGACTACATTGATATGTTAAATGTGTAGAACTAAGCCCAATATCTTGTAAATATTTTGTAGCTTTAGTCCCATTAAAACCAATCCAAAGATATTGCCAAGGGTCAATATCATCTGCTTGATAAAAAATTGGAACATGAGGTTCAATTAAAAATCCTTGTCCTTCATGGAGATTATACCAAGTATTATTTACAAAATACCTGCCTTTCCCTTTGGTAATATAATGAATAATATAATTATCACGGATACCAGGGCCGAAACTATGATTAGGTTTACATTCAGCATAACCACAAAAGCAAAGATATAAATCAGAAAAATTTCGTTCAGAGATTTGTAGTATATAAGAATCTTCCATAGTGTCCTCAATAAAATTAATTTTGTATAGTAAGGTCAGAAGTACAATGAGCACATTTAGTGGCATCTAGAGGGATTTCTGATTTACAATAAGGGCAAATTTTAGTTTTTGGTGGTTCTTTTGGTGTAGGAATTAATTTATTAATTTGTTTAATTAAGCAAAATACGACAAAAGCTAAAATTAAAAATTGAAGAAAATCAGTAAGAAATGAACCATAAGCAAAAACAGCACCTGCTTTTTTAGCAGTTTCAATGTCAGCGCCTTGTTCAGCAAGGGCGAAAGTAGCTTTTGTAAGTGGTAAATACATATTACTAAAATCAATACCACCAGTAAAAATACTAATAATCGGCATGATTAGATTTTTTACAATAGAATTTACAAGATTAGTAAAAGCAGCCCCAATAATCATACCAACAGCTAAATCTAACATATTGCCTTTAAAAGCAAATTTTTTAAAATCATTGATGAATTTTTTCATAGAAAATCCTTTCATTAGAGAATTTTTATAAAATAAACTATATATATAATTATAACGCAGAAACATAAATATAGCGAATGAAAAACATCTTTAATCAACTATATAGCATATTTTACGAAGTAATAATAAATATATTTATGTAAAATTGAAATGAGGAGTGAAATAAATGAATAGTAAAGATTATAAAAAAATATCTATGAAAAAATTTAATTTAAATAATTATAATTGTTGTCAGGCTGTATTATGTACGTATTGTGAAGAATTTGGATTAAGTGAAAATATAGCATTTAAGTTAACAGAAGAATTTGGGTCAGGTATGGGTGGTTTGAAAGATACTTGCGGAGCTGTTACAGGTATGTTTTTGGTTTTAAGTTTGGCTAATAGTGCAGGGAATAAAAATAATCCTTTAGAAACTAAACAGGAAACATATAGAATTTTTCAAGAAATGGCACGAGAATTTGAAGAGATATGTGGTTCGAGATATTGTCAAAAATTAAAAAACATACAAAAACAAAATAAAAAAATATCATGTGAATATTGTGTAGAAGTAGCTAATGAACTTTTATTAAATAAAATAAAAAGTTATTTATAATGAATTTTATATGAAACAAAAAGGCTAAGCCCATAAATTTAAGGACTTAGCCATATTTTATTTTATTCCCATTCAATGGTTGCTGGTGGTTTAGATGTTACATCATAAACAATTCTATTTACACCAGGAACTTCATTTACAATTCTGCGAGAAACAGTATCTAATACTTCATAAGGGATTCTTGCCCATTCAGAAGTCATAGCATCGCTACTTGTTACAGCACGAAGTGCTACAGTGTGGCAATAAGTACGGCTATCACCCATAACACCTACAGAACGAATGTTTGGAAGACAAGCGAAATACTGCCAGATTTTTTCTGCTAAACCAGCTTTAGCGATTTCTTCACGGAAGATAGCATCTGCTTCACGAACAACAGCGAGTTTATCTTCAGTTACTTCACCAAGAACACGGATAGCAAGACCAGGACCTGGGAATGGTTGGCGCCATACGAGGTCATGTGGAATACCAAGTTCTTCACCTACAGCACGAACTTCATCTTTGAAGAGTTCACGAAGTGGTTCGATAAGGTCAAACTGAATATCTTCAGGAAGACCGCCAACATTATGATGGCTTTTGATTGTAGCAGAAGTTTTTGTACCACTTTCTACGATATCAGGGTAAATTGTACCTTGAACAAGGAAGTCAATCTGACCAAGTTTATTTGCTTCGGCTTCGAATACACGAATGAATTCTTCACCGATAATTTTACGTTTTCTTTCAGGATCAGAAACGCCAGCTAATTTACCTAAGAAACGGTCTTTAGCATCAACGCGGATAAGGTTCATATCGAACTGTTTACGGAAGATAGTTTCTACTTGGTCACCTTCATCTTTACGAAGTAAACCATGGTCAACGAATACGCAAGTTAATTGTTTGCCTACAGCTTTATGTACAAGAACAGCTGCAACAGAGGAGTCAACACCGCCACTTAAAGCACACAATACTTTTTTATCGCCAACAATTTTTTTGATTTCAGCGATTTTGCTTTGAGCAAAAGAACTCATAGTCCAGTCGCCTTTTAAACCACAAATTTTGAATAAGAAGTTTTTCATCATTTGTTGACCAAATGGAGTATGTTCAACTTCTGGGTGGAATTGTACACCGTATAATTTGCGTTCATCATTGCACATAGCGGCAACAGGAGTATGTTGAGTATGAGCAATGGATTTAAATCCTTCTGGAACTGTTTCTACATAATCACGATGACTCATCCAGCAAATTTCATCAGCATTGATACCGTCGAATAAAATGCTAGAAGTATCAAGAGTGATATTCATTTTACCATATTCGCCAGCTTCAGCATGGGCAACTTTACCGCCTAAGTTGTGAGCTGTAAATTGATGACCATAGCAAATACCAAGAGTAGGAATGCCAAGTTCAAAAATTTTAGGATCAGCTTGTGGTGTATTATCAGCATAAACACTGCTAGGACCACCAGTAAAAATAATAGCTTGTGGATTTTTTGCTTTAATCTGTTCAACAGTATAGTCATAAGGAACGATTTCGCAATAAACACCACATTCTCTGACACGGCGAGCGATTAATTGATTATATTGTCCACCGAAGTCTATAACAAGAACCATTTCATGATTTGTGTTCAATTTATTTAGTACCTCCTATATAAAAAACGCTCTCTTTACAAAAATAGTTTACTATACAGTAGTTTTTCTGTAAAGAGAGCATTTATATTTATTGCTAATTTATTAAGCTAAAATTAAGCTTTTCCGTCGCAACCAAGAACTTCTTTGATTTTGTGAGAAACAAGAGCTTTGATATTTTCTCTACCATCAGCAACATATTGACGTGGGTCAAAATGATCTGGATGATCGTTGAAGTGTTTACGGATACCAGCAGTCATAGCAAGACGAAGGTCAGAGTCAATATTGATTTTGCAAACAGCTAAAGAAGCAGCTTTGCGAAGTTGATCTTCAGGAACACCAACAGCATCTGGCATATGGCCACCGTTGTCGTTAATAATTTTAACGAAATCTTGTGGTACGGAAGAAGCACCGTGTAAAACGATAGGGAAGTTAGGAAGACGTTTTGCAATTTCTTCAAGAATATCGAAACGAAGTGGAGGTGGTACTAAGATACCTTGTTCATTTCTTGTGCATTGGTCTGGAGTGAATTTGTAAGCACCATGGCTAGTACCAATAGCGATTGCAAGAGAGTCAACACCAGTTTCTTTAACGAATTCTTCAACTTCGTTAGGATCAGTATAATGAGCTTCGTGAGCAGCTACTTTAACATCATCTTCAATACCAGCTAACTGGCCAAGTTCTGCTTCTACTACTACGCCATGAGCGTGAGCATATTCAACAACTTCTTTAGTTTTTTCGATGTTTTCTTTGAAGCTATAGTGGGAACCATCAAACATAACGGAAGTAAAACCACCGTCGATGCAAGATTTGCAAGTTTCAAAATCTGCACCATGGTCAAGATGTAAAGCGATTGGAAGACCAGTATCTTCAATAGCAGCTTGTACAAGATGTACGAGATATTGGTGTTTAGCATATTTTCTAGCACCAGCAGAGCATTGAAGAATTAAAGGAGCGTTTAATTCTTTAGCTGCTTCAGTGATACCTTGAACGATTTCCATATTATTTACGTTGAAAGCACCAATAGCGTAGTGACCTTCATACGCTTTTTTAAACATTTCTTTTGTTGTAACTAATGGCATTAATAAAACCTCCATATTGAAAATTTAAATTTCATAATCATTATAGCATAGAATTTGTTGATTTGTATATCGAAATCTGAAAATTGTTTAATTCAGAGAATTATAGTTATATGAATATTTCATCTAATTGAAGTTTGTATAGTATTTAGGTATGATAAAAAACATATTAAAAATTTTTATTAAATTAAAAAATATACAGGAAAAGCTTATAAAATCTTAATTTATTCTAAATAAAATGTAATAATTGAAATGGTTAAAAACGCTTTATTGATTATTGTATTAAAAATACATAAATTTTTAAAATATGTATTTTTTTATAATTTTTTAATTTAGGAGGTTTTTTTATGGCGAATGAAACGACAAAGGTAGAAGTTAATGGGGCTAATCCCGTTAAAGAAAGTGAGCGTTATGGTACAGCAAGAAGCTTGTTCCCTATTTGGTTTTCTTGGAATGTATCGATTTTAGGGATAACATATGGTATATATGTATATTCATTGGGATTAAGTCCAATGCAAGCTATTGTAGCTGGCATTTTAGGTTATTTTATTTCTTGTGGACTTGTAGGTATTTTAGCTGTGGGTGGTACAAGAACAGGACTGCCTACTTTGGTACAAACAAGATTTGCTTTTGGCTATGTAGGTAATAAAATCCCAACATTATTTGCGTATATTTCTAATATGGGTTGGCAGGTTATTATCATTAGTGTAGCCTCTATGACTGGTGCAGATTGGATAGCACATTTATTACTAGGAACTTTTGCTAATGAATTAGGACAAGCTAATACTTTATCTATAGGTATGTTCTTTGTTATAACTATTTCTATTGTTATGTTTGTGTCTATATATGGTTATCAATTAATTTTAAAAGTGGAAAATATCATCGCTTGGATTACAGGTATCATGACTTTAATTTTTATAATGATGATATTACCTGAAATAAATTTAGCTAATTTAAATAATTCAACAAGTGGCAGTTTTTATGAATTTTTAGGTGGATTAATCATGGCTATGACTATGGTTGGTTTGGGCTTTTTAAATTGTGGTGGCGACTTTGCGCGTTATTTACCAGTAAAAACAAAAGCAAATGGAATTATTGGTTGGACTACTTTAGGTATAGCTTTACCGGTATCTATTTTATTAGTATTAGGTGTATTACTTTCTGCAACAAATCCTGAATTAAGTGAAAAAGCAGCTATGGAACCAGTAGCAGCATTAACTTCTATGTTACCAATGTGGTTTTATATTCCATTTTCTATTGTTATTATAATTTCTTTATTAGCAGCATCTATTACAGGTGTATATAGCTCTGGTCTTGCGTTATTAGCAATGGGTATGCCGACAACTAGAGCGGTAACTACAGCAATAAATGCAGTAATTATTGCGGCTGGTTCTATCTATTTAACATTTATTTCTGATTCATTCTTGAATACTTTCCAAGCATTTTTGGCAACGATTTCTGTAGTTGTAGGTGCAATGGCAGCGATTCAGTTAATTGATTTTATTAGACAAAAACGTTTGCATTGGAATGTAGATATGGCTTTATCCAAAGAAAATGGTGGTGTTAATTATCGTTGGGGTGCAGTAATTTCATTATTTATTGCTAGTTTTATTGGCTTAGGTACAATTACATCTGCTGACCCATATATTGCTTATGTTGTAGGCTTTTTATTATCTGAAGAGGCGAAACAAAGTGTATTAGCAAGTGCTAATATTGGTGTAATTATTTCTATGGTGGTAGGTGCTGTACTTTATAGTGTGTTAACTTTTGCATTTAAAGTGGAAAATAAACAATAAAATTAAATATATTAAGTAGGCGACGTGAAATGAATATCAATAATGAAGTATGGAATTATCCTGCTACTTACTGGTTTTGGCACTATGTACCACAAAAAGCTGAAATTGACAAACAACTTGAAGATATGAAAGCTAAAGGGATAATGTCATTTCAGATAGCAGTGCGCTTGAATATGCCACTAAAAGATTATTTGAGTGAAGATTATTTAAATGCTTGTAAAATAGCCGCAGATAAAGCCGAAGAATTGGGCATGATAATGGGAATTTATGATGACTATAATTGGCAATCTGGTCATGCGGCTGGGAAAACAGTGGCAAATCACTCTGAATTAAGAGAACGACAATTATTTTGGACTAAATTTGATATAGCCCAAAATTTAGCGACAATTTCGCATATTTATTCAGATGATGCAGAGTGTTTATTAGAGATTGGTAAAAATTGGATTTATGAAAATGGTTGTGCTAAATGGGATGAATGGGAAATTATTTCTGTAGTAGCAGTAAATAATGAGTTTAAAGATAAATTTGAAGATGAAACAAATTTAATAAATCTTACGGATAAAGCAAAATTTTTAATAACTACAGAACATGAATGTAAGCTTTGTTTAGCTATAACAGAGCAAGAAAAACTAGAGTTAAAAGGTTTTGAAGTCTTAGCATTTGTATCAGCCAGATGTAAATCTTCGCGAATTATCAATTATCTATTGCCAGAAAGTAGTAAAGAATTTATAAAAGTAAATTATGAAGTTTATCATAAAGTATTAGCGAAACATTTTGGTAAAACAATACAATATATGTTTTTTGACCAACCTCATAGTTGTTTTTATAATTGGCAAGAACAATTTGGTGAAGTGAAAGCTTCTTTAATGGCTAGTGATAGTTTGTTCTTTATTTTAAAACAACAAGGAACTTTAGAAAATTATTTGGTAGCATTAGTCATGGATATAGGTAAAATGACAACAAAATGGCGCTGTGAATTTTTTGACATATATTCGAATTTGGCAATTGATTCATATTTTAAGCCATTAGCAGATTGGTGTAAAAATCATCATGTAATGCTAAGTGGACATGAAGTTTTAGGACATATGGATTCGTGGTCATTTACAGGTAAAATGTTATCTCCGGATACTAGATGTAATTTTGGTATGAATTATTTTGCTATTGATAAATATCGAGATTTAACAGCAGTTGATGCTAAAAATAGTAAAGTACAAATTTCGGCTAAAATGGGCGATTCTGTAGCTATAGCCAATGGCAAAAGTAAATGTATCATTGAACATTATTATGGTTGTGAACGTGAAGAATATCATTTTGGTGTAGGTGAATGGGAAATAACCCTAGAAGATTTACGTAAACAAGCTATTTGTCATCATCTATTAGGGGCAAGGCAGTTTTTAACACATGCGTATTGGCTAAGCAATGGAACAGCAGATAATGATGAAGTATTCAAAAATCCACGTTGGGATTTTGCTCCAGGCATAAATTTTGAGCCGTGGTTTAAACATTATCGAGAATTTGCTATACAATCAAAGAATTTATCAAAGTTTTTAGATTTGGGTAAAATAAATGATGATGTAGCTATTTTTTATCCACTTAGGACTTTTTGGGCTAAAGGCTTAATTGATGAAATTGGTGAACATGGAGCATTATTTGCAAAATATCTCATGAAATTAAATTATGAATATCATTTAATTGATGAAATGAGTTTATTGGCAGATTATGAAAATGATTTTAATGAAACTTCATTATTTAAAAAGTTAAATTATAAAGCTTTGATTATGCCGTATTGTGAAGTTATCTATAGTAAAAATACACTTAAAGCGATTGAAAAACTTTTAATTATGGGTGTAAAAGTTATTTTTACAGGAAAATTACCACAAGAAACTCAAGAAAAAGGTATAGATACTGATATTCAAGATTTGGTGAATGGTTTATGCCAAAAATATAAAAAGCAAATTGTCTATAGTGAAAATTTACCGACAGAAGAATTTATCAAAGATAATTTAGGTGAATTGAAACAACAAAGAATTGATTTTCAAAAACTAGAATCAACAGCAAAAGTATGGACAAAATATACACAAGAAGAAAATAAAATTTATTTTACTATTTTTAATAGAAGTGAAATAGATGTGAATGGTTATCTTTGTGTACCAAAATCTTGGGATAGTTATACAGTAAATGAATATAATTTAATTGAAGATAAATATTGTTCTAGTGAAATTTATACTAAAAATAAATTGCCAATACAGCTAGAAATGCAAGAAGTGAAATGTTTTGTTATACAAAAATTAATAAATAAACAATATATTTTAGCAGATAATTGGTTGTTTTCTGGAGAAAATATTGCTACAAGAAAAATTGATATAACAAAAACTTGGGAAACACAAGGATTAGAGCAATATAGTGGTATTGGTGTTTATACCTATGATTTAGAAGATATAATAATTAAAGAAAAAAATTATAAATTGATTTTACCTAAAGTCTATGGAGCAGTAAAAGTATTTGTTAATGATAGAGAAATTGCTAGTAAAGCTTGGGGAAAATATGAATTTATCTTATCAAAATCTATTTTGCAGGATAATAAAAATATTTTAAAAGTTGAAGTAGCACCGACGGTGGCTAATGAATATTATGAAAAAACAAGTTTTAAACCGGAAAATTTATTTAAAGTAGGTTTAGAAGGTGTAGTTAGTTTAAAAGAAATTTAAATCTAATAAAAAATAACTCCTATTTGAGAATTTATATGTTAAAATTAAACTAAATTTATAATAATAGGAGTAAACAATGGATATACAAATATTATCAATAAAAGAAATAAAAAATTTAATAAAAACAGAGCCAACTGATGCATTGATAGAGGCTATTAAATTAGATGAGCGAAAAGGCGTACAAAGTATTTTTAAAGCCTATTTACGTGACCAAAAGGAACATGAACGTGTAAATGCTATGTATAAATATGAAAATGAATGTAGAAAAAATGGTTATAATTTAATTGCTGGCGTTGATGAAGTTGGTAGAGGTCCATTAGCAGGGCCTGTAGTTGTGGCGGCGGTTATTTTGCCGCCTAATTTTTTTATTGAGAAAATTAACGATTCTAAAAAATTATCAGAAGCAACACGTGAAAAAATATATGATGTAATTATGAAAAATGCGATAGCAGTAAATAGAGCAATTATTGATGAAAAAACAATAGATAGAATAAACATCTATCAAGCAGCCATGAATGGTATGTATGAATCAATTTATGGATTAGATAAAAAAGCTGATGCAGTTTTAATCGATGCTATGCCTTTAGAAAGTTTGGATATCTATCATCAATCAATAATAAAAGGCGATGCAAAATCGGCTTCTATAGCAGCAGCTTCAATTGTAGCTAAAGTGGAAAGAGACAGAATGATGAATGAATATGATAAATTATATCCAGAATATGGTTTTGCCAAAAATAAAGGTTATGGAACAAGTGAACATATAGCCGCTTTAAAAAAATATGGGCCATGTGAAATTCATCGAAAATCTTTTGAACCAATAAAATCCATGATAATGCAGAAATAAGGTATGTTTATGAAAAAACAAAATGTAGGTCAATGGGGCGAAGAAAAAGCCTCAGAATATCTTTCTCAGCAAGGATATAAAATTTTGCTGAGAAATTATCATACTAGATATGGCGAAATAGATATTATAGCAGAAAAAAATGATATAGTTTCATTCATTGAGGTAAAAACACGTAAAAATTCTAGCTTTGGATTTCCAGCAGAATTTGTAAACTATAGTAAGCAACAAAAAATTATTAAGAGTGCTGAAATATATATTAATACTCACTTTAGTGAAAAAAAGAATTATAAATTTGATATAATTGAGATATTTTACTATAATAGTTATATTTTTCATATAAATCATTTGAAAGGAGCGTTTGAGCTTTGATTTTAAAGGAATCTACAAAAAAGAGACGTATTGTTGTAGGTGTTAGTGGAGCAAGTGGAGCAATTTACGCGTATAGATTATTAAAAGTCCTTGTAAATAGTGGTATAGAGGTACATTTCGTAGCTTCTAAAGCAGGTTTAGAAGTACTTGAATATGAATGTGGTGTAAGCCTTGAGCAGTTGACAAAATTAGTATATAAGGTCTATGATGTGAATCGTATTGATAGTGCAATTGCAAGTGGCTCATTTCCATGTGAATCAATGGTGATTGTACCTTGCTCGATGAGAACATTAGGTTCACTCGCTGGAGGTATTGCTGATAATTTATTGACAAGAGCTGCTGATGTAACTTTAAAAGAAGGTAGAAAGCTTGTTTTAGTGACTAGAGAAACTCCAGTTCATGCTATTCATTTAGAAAATATGCTAAAATTATCACATGCAGGAGCAAGAATTTTACCAGCTTGTCCAGGTTTTTATCATAAACCGCAGACTATTGAACAATTAGTAGATATGTTAGTAGGTAAGATTTGCGATACCTTGAATGTAGAAAATAATCTATTTGAACGTTGGAGCGGACCAAGTGAAATAAATTAGATTTTATTTGGGATAATTTATTAATATGTTTTAGTAGATTTATATTTTGATTAATAAATCACCCCAAATTATGGGGTGATTTTTATGTTTGCCAAAATATATGGAGCTACAACTTTAGGGATAGATGGTGTATTGATTGAAGTTGAAGCTGATGTATCAAATGGATTGCCAAAATTTGAAATTGTAGGATTAGCTGATGTGGCAGTAAAGGAAGCAAAAGAAAGAGTGCGTCCTGCCATTAGAAATACCAATGTAAATTTAGTGCCAAAAAAGATTACGATAAATTTAGCACCTGCTGATTTAAGAAAAAATGGTTCATCTTTGGATCTTCCGATAGCGATAGCTTTGCTTGAAGCTTATGGATTCTTACCTAAAAATTGTTGTAAGGATAGTTTACTTGCCGCAGAATTATCATTAGATGGCGATGTGAAAACAATAATAGGTATTTTGCCGATGGCTATTTTGTGTAAAGATTTAAAATTAAAAAGACTTTTTGTAGCTAGAGGTAATGAACAAGAAGCTTTACTAGTCGAAGGTATTGAAGTTTATGCAATTAGTAAATTATCCGAATTAATAGATTTTCTTACAGGTAGAATAAAATTACAGCCAGCTAAAAGAGTAGTACAAATAGAAGAAAATATTAGTTTTAGTGAAGATTTTGCTGATGTACAAGGTCAGTTTATGGCTAAAAAAGCATTGGAAATAGCAGCTGCTGGTGGACATAATGTATTAATGGTTGGTTCGCCTGGTACAGGAAAAACAATGCTGGCTAAAAGATTGCCAACGATATTGCCACAAATGACATATCAAGAAGCTTTGGAAGTGACCAAAATTTATAGTATAGCTGGTTTGTTATCTAGAGATAGTGGATTGGTGACTAAAAGACCATTTCGTAGTCCACATCATACGATTTCTAGTGCAGGTATTATTGGTGGTGGCAGTATACCAAAGCCAGGTGAAGTAACATTAAGTCATAATGGTGTATTGTTTTTAGATGAATTACCAGAATTTAGTAAATCAACATTAGAAGCACTTCGTCAACCACTTGAAGATGGAGAAGTAGTGATTACTAGAGTTAATGCGTCATTGAAATTTCCGTCTAGAATGATTTTGGTAGCGTCAATGAATCCTTGTCCTTGTGGGTACAAATATGATAATACAAGAAATTGTACATGTAGTGATTACGAAATAAAGCGATATACAAAGAAGATATCAGGCCCACTTTTAGACCGAATAGATATGCAAATTCAAGTACCGCGTGTTGATTATAAAGATTTTGTAACAACGAAAAAAGCAGAGTCATCAAAAGATATTCGTACTAGAGTAGAAAAAGCTAGACAAATTCAACTGACTAGATTTAAACAAACAAATATTGTATGTAACGCACAAATGACACATGCTATGCTAAAAGAATATTGTAAATTAACAGATAAAGCACAAGATATTTTAAAATTAGTATTTGAACAAATGAGATTAAGTGCAAGAGCATATGATAGAATTATAAAAGTGGCACAAACAATTGCAGATTTAGAAGGTATGCAGCAAATAGAAGATACACATATTGCGCAAGCTATACAATATAGAAATAATTTGAATTTACAAGATAAAATTTAAAAAATAAAAAAATTAATAGGGATGTGAGATTATGACATATACAGGAAAAACAAAAAATTTAGGAGTAATAGGCTATCCAATAAAACATTCATTATCGCCAGTAATTCAAAATGTAGCTATAAAAAAAGCTGATTTAGATTATGTATATATAGCAATGCCGATAGCACCTGAAAATTTAAAGACAGCAGTAGATGGATTAAAAGCTTTAGATTTTGTAGGATTTAATGTTACTATTCCGCATAAAGTTAATATTATGCAATACTTAGATGAAATTGATGATGTAGCAACATTAATGGGAGCGGTAAATACAGTATGTATAAAAAATGGGAAATTATGTGGCTATAATACTGATGTAAAAGGATTTATAAATCCTTTAATAAAAAATAAAATTATAATTAAAGATAAAATTGCTGTAGTTTTAGGAGCTGGCGGAGCTTGTAGAGCGGTTATATGTGGGTTGTTACAACAGAAAATAAGAAAAATTATTTTAGGAGTAAGAAATCCAGCAAAAGCCGAAATTTTGGCTAATGATTTTAGAAATTTAATAAAGTCTGCAGATATTGAAGTTTTTGATTGGCAAAGTGAAGTTTTTAAAAATTATTTAAAAAGTGCAGATTTATTAATAAATACAACGCCTTTAGGTATGGAAGGAAGTATAGATAATAAACCACCAGTAGATTGGGATTTCGTAAATAAAAATGCATTTGTATATGATATCATTTATGTTCCGGCAGAAACTAAATTTTTACAAGAAGCAAAATCTCATGGACATAGAATATTGAATGGTGAAAATATGCTGGCTGAGCAAGGAGCAGAAGCACTACATTTATGGACAAATGCAGATATTGATGTAAATATTATGGTGCAGACATTACATGAATATTTAATAAACAAAACCAAATAATGGGTTTAATAGACCGCCAAAATAGATATATAGCAGCCTATATATCTATTTTTTTAGCAAATAAATAAAGATTAGAGATGAAGATGATAAATTGTTAGTACAAATAAAAAAAGATTTAGATGATATATCGATGAATATTTTACATAAATTAAAAATGCAACATAAAATTATAGATGGATATTATATAAAATCGCCAATTAGTGAGTTGGTAAACTGTATCATAAATTATGCTTATAAAATGCAGGTAAGTGATATTCATTTAGAGCCACAGGAAAAATATTTGCAAATAAGATTTAGAATAGATGGCAAGATGATATTAATTTATCAATTAGATAATAAAATCAGTAATTATTTAGTGTCATATTTAAAATTAATAGCTAATTTGGATATTGCTGAAAAGCGTATACCGCAAGATGGTAAAATAAATTTTTCTAGTAAAGAAATTATCAATTTAGATATTAGAATTTCAACAATTCCAATTATATTTGGTGAAAAAATAGTCCTTAGGTTATTAGGTAATATACAAAATCTGTTAAGTTTAGATAATATGGAGTTTTCATATACAAATCTAAATAATTTTAAAGAAATGATACATTTATCTAGTGGACTAATAGTGATAACCGGGCCGGTAAATTCAGGAAAATCCACATTATTATATGCAATATTAAATTATTTAAATCGTATGGATATGAATATTGTAACTATTGAAGACCCTATAGAATTAGATATTCAAGGAATAAATCAAATGCAGGTGAATTTTAAAGCAGGATTAGATTGGTCATTAGCATTAAAAGCTATTTTACGACAAGATCCGGATATAGTAATGATTGGAGAAATTCGTGATGATGTAGTTGCCAAGCAAGCTATAACTACAGCACTTACAGGTCATTTAGTATTGACTACTTTACATACAACAAATGCGTTGGGTGTTCCTGCAAGATTGATTGATATGGGAGTAAGTCCCATGATGTTAAGTATTGCTTTGACAGGAATGACAGCACAAAGATTGGTAAGAAAAATTTGTCCATATTGTAAAGTGAAATATAAACCGCAAGTGAATACATTAGAGTCTTTATTTTTAGGTAAGGATTTTTATGTAGGTATGGATTTATATAAAGGAAGTGGTTGTGAAAAATGTAATTATACTGGTTTTAAAGGACAAGTGGCTATTCAAGAAGTTTTTCAGGTAACAGATAAAATAAGACATTTGATAAGTAAATCAGATGTGGATTTAAATTTAAAACGAATAGCACAAATGGAAGGATTTAAAAATTTATTAGATGATGGAAAAAGCAAAGTTTTACAAGGTATAACAACTGTTCAAGAAGTTTGGCAGGCTATAAATGGAGTGTATAAACTTGGATAAATTTTATAAACTGTTAACCATGGCGATTAATAATAATTGGTCAGATATTCACATAACAACAAATGAGGTTGTTTATTATCGACAAAAGAATAATTTGTATAAAGTAAATGAGCTAATATTTAGTATAGAAGAAGTAGATAAAATAAAAAATGTTATCTTGAATGAAGGTCAACAAAAAACATTAAAAAATGAAAAAGTAATAGATTTTGCTTATGAATTTTTATCTAGAAGATTTAGGATAAATATCTATGCTACCTATAAAGGTTTAGGTATAGCCATTCGACTGATTAATAATAAAATAATAGATTTAGGTAATTTTCACCAATTTAACATACTTAAAAACATTATAAATAAGCGTGATGGTTTGATTTTGATTTGTGGGGCAACTGGAACAGGAAAATCAACAACATTAGCTGCCATGCTTGAATATTTAAATCAAACAGTAGCGAAACATATTATTACATTAGAAGAACCAATAGAATATGTATTTACTAGTAAAAATTCATTAATTCATCAACGTGAATATCAAATTGATTTTTTTGATTTTGATAAAGCGATAAAAATGGCAATGCGACAAGATCCAGATATTATCATGGTAGGAGAAATTAGAGATAGTGAAACCATGAAAGCTTGTTTAAATGCGTCAGAAACAGGACATTTAGTGTTAGGAACGTTACATGCCTCATCAGTGATCGAAGCGATTATGCGTATGGAAAGTTTTTTTCCTGCAGAAAAATTAGCAGAAGTAAATATGCAAATCGCAAGTAGTTTAAATAGTATTATTGTGCAAAATTTAGTGCCAATGGTAGATGATAATTTAATTTGTTGTATGGATATTTTATTGGGTACAACTGCAGTAAAAAATATTATAAATAAAGGAAAATTAGAACAGCTAATTTCACAAATACAATTAAATAAACAAAAAGGAATGCAATGTATGCGAGATGAAATTTTAGAATTGGAAAAAAAGAGGTTGATTAGTGAAGAGGTAATAAAAAATATGGGGTTAGCCAAATGAATAAATATTTTTATGAAGCACGTAATGCATATAGTGGTGAATTGATAAAAGGTTATGTGATGGCACAAACAAAAATGGAAGTGATTGATTATTTAAAACGAGAACAATGTTTGATAATAGGTATTCATCATAATGATATTTATTGTTTGAAGGAATATCTAAAAAATGTAAGTAAACGAAAAAATATCAAATTGAGCAAAATAATTTTACTATGTCAACAGTTGGCTGTTATGTTAGAAGCTGGAATAGATATTTTAACAGCATTTAAATTAGTAAATGCACATATGAATGATAAAGTTATGAATGAATTTATTATGAAAACATTACAAGGTTTAAATACGGGTAATAGTTTGGCGAAAATATGGCAAGATGAATATGTTTTACCTAGATATTTAATAAATTCTATAAATGTAGCTGAACATACAGGTTTATTGGCAGTAGCACTAAAAGATGCAGGCGATTTTTTGGCAAAAAAACAAGAATATAAACGTAAAATACAGCAAATTTGTATTTATCCGATATTTTTATTGAGCGTTTTATGTATAATTATTAGTTTGATGATTTTTTTAGTAATACCTGCTTTTGCTGAAGTATTTAATCGTATGAATATAGATTTGCCATGGCTTACACAATTTATAATCTCTATAGGTTTGGTATTGGAAAATAATTTTAAAATATTAATACTTTTTTTATGTATTTTAGTTTTGGGAGGATATAAGTTATGGTGTATACATAAATTTAGGTTAATTATATTACAAAAATTAATAAAAATGCCTATAGTAGGCAAAATCTTAATTAAATTGTATTTATTAGATATGTCACATCAATTGGTATTTTTATTAGCTAATGGAATTAGCATTGATGAGGGAATAGAAATACTTATTGAAGATGAACAAAATAATTTATTAGTTAGAGATACTCTACAAAAAGTGGCAAAGTTAATAAATCAAGGTTATTCATTGGCAATAGCTTTTTCTAAAGTGCCGTTGAATGATAATATTTTTCAAGAATTTGTAAATATAGGTGAGCAAACAGGTATGCTTGTAAATATGCTTGAGTATTTGGTGAGTTTTTGGGAAAAAGAAGTGGATAATTTAACAAAAATAATTACGCAATTATTAGAGCCTATATTAATGGTATGTGTAGGAGTAATTGTGGGAATATTTGTTATTTCAATAATTATGCCGTTATTAGAATTGGTAGGGAATATAGGCATCTAAAAAATAATATAAAAATATAAAGAAAGGTTGAGTTTTGATGATGAACAAGAACTGGGATTTTAAATGTTTTAAGAAGTTTTGTAAAGAAAACAAAGGGTTTACATTGATTGAGATGATGATAGTAGTAGCTATTATTGCGATTTTGACCGCGATAGCTTTACCTAAATTTAATGAGTCCTTAGCAATGGCTAATACTGCTAGAGTGCAAGCTGATTTACAATCATTAGATACGGCTATTGCAATGTATAGAGTACAAAATGATACTGTACCACAGACTATTGCAGATTTAAGTGATTATATAGATGTAGATAATATAAAAGCACCAACAGGTGATGTATATATAGATGGTGTACTTACTTCTAATGAAAGTGGAGAAAATTATAGTTTAAATGCTGATAAAACTAATGCTACATTTTTAGGAAAAACAAGAGTGGAATTTGCGAATAAAAATAGTTCAGCAAAGCCATGATAAATAATAAATTTAGTAAATTTGGAAATAAAAATGATAAATGTAGATTTTAATATAATAAGTAATGTAATTATTCTCAGTTATCTAATATATATTGCTTATAAGGATTATCAAAAATTAATCGTTACCAATACTAGCTTAGTTTATTTAATAGTAATTTTTATAGTTCGAGATGTCGTACTAAAAATAAATTATTTAGATATTTTGTGGGCATTATTGATTAATCTGGTGATTTTTGTAGGTTTATATATTTTACCTAAAAAATGTATAGGTGCAGGAGATGTAAAATTAGCGCTAGTTTTAGCTTTATGGTGCAATTATCCGCAGTGCATTTTGGCAATATATATAAGTTTTATTACAGGTGGGATAGTAAGTATCATATATTTATTAAAATTATATTTGATTAAAAATATGAAGTTAGTAAATATATATAAATATAAAGTTATACCTTTTGCACCTATTTTGATTTGGGGAAATGTTATTGCTTATTATAAAGCAAATAGTATTTGGCAATTTTGGTGTGGATTATTAGGATTATAATTATGTGGTATGTAGAATTTATAATGTCAATTGGATTAATAGTTTTATTAATTCAAGGTATAAATTTTGTGGATTTAGCAAGTGATGAACGAATTGTAAATGCAGAAACTGTAAATTTAATGGAAGTTTTGATGGATATACAAGAACGCTCAAGAGATTATCATTGCATGGAAAGTGGAGATTTTCGTCCAATTTGTTATATATATCCTGATAAATATGAAGTAGTATTACAATTTCATGGTAAAAAGATAATACATCACTTACCAGAAGATATAAAAATTAATTTTTATGATAGTGGCGGATATTATGTTTTTCGTCAAGAAAGTTTATATAATGGTTGGCCAAATAAAACAATAAAAGTCTATAAAAATAATGTTGCTAAATATATTATTATCAATCGAGTAGGCAGAATACGTGTATCAAAATATTATAAGGAGCCGTCATGAAAAAGAATTTGATAAAAGATTTAGTATTAAATAATCAAGGCTTTTTCAATTTGGAAATGGTAATTTTAGTATGTATTGTGTTAAGTATATCAACTGTTTGGGTATCGTTAGGGGTATTGATAAATCAACAAAGAAATAATGGTTATCGAACGACGGCAATATTTTTGGCACAAGGGTATTTAAACCTTATGGAAGTAAATCAACAAGATAAAATTCCTGATGAGGTGATTTATAATGGAATGAAATATAAAATTATTGCTGTAGATAAGGACGATATTAAACCAAATGTAAAAGATTTAGAAGTAACAATAAAATGGGATTATAATCATGAAGAGCAAAGTGAATATCAAAAAAGAACAATTTATCCATGATAGACATGGATTTATTTTTGCGAATATGTTAATAATGCTACCAATTATTTGTACATTATTAATTACAATATTGTTAATAACTAGTACAATTAGTAAAAATATGTTGATTTATATAGATAATTGGATGTTACAACAACAAACGAGAACCGTTTTAGAGAATATGGCTACAGAAATTACTTATGCAGATGAGATAATAAAACAAGTCGATTTTGCAGGAAAAGAAACATTGATTATTGCAACTAAAAGACGAGCTAGTGCGAATTCTAGTGAAATGGAAAAATATTTAGGATTTAGAAAAGAAGGTTCGAAAATTTATCGTTGTGAAATGTCAAAAATACCAAATGATTATACGATAAAATCCAAACAGCCGTTAAATAGTGAAAATTATTTTGGGGATAATAATTTGACATATGTTTGTGAACAAATAGATGAAAATTTATATTTATTGGAAATAAAAGGTTCATCATATCGAACGAAACAAAATTTTAATTTACAAACGATAGTTGTTAAAAGAAATCATAAAGAAAATGAATAAAATAATAAAAAAAATAAAAGCAATTAAAATAGTGCATAATGAAAATGGTATGGTTAGTATAAGTGCGAGCATTATTTTAAGTTTGGTAGTAATGTTTACTTTAGCAATTTATGAATTATCTTTGGGTGAAAATGATACTGTAGAAGTTTTGAAACTAAATAAACAGGCGGAAAATTATACAATAAGTGAATGCTTAAACATGATTAATAAGTATCAAAATGATTATAATTTGTGGCAGATAGATACAAAAAGAGCAGAAAATATTACTGAGTTTGCTGAAGCAATTGTTGTTGATGAGCAAAATTTAAATAATGATAAATTAAATGCTGGTGATATAAAAATAACGGCTTATTTAATGAATTATAAGCAAAATGAGTATAGATTAGTAGTGGAAACTAGTTTTACTAAAAAAGAAATAACTAATCAAAAATGTGTGTATTTGATACAGAAAGATGATGATGTAGTTGTACAACGTTGGGAACGCTAAACGAAAAATAGGGGTTAAATTTAAAAATATAAAAGATATATATGTAAATGTATGGGAAAAGTTTGTGTATATATATGTTAAAGAAGATACAATGTGGTTAGCTGAAATAAAAAAAGGAAATAGTGAAAATATATGGGATTTGGCACATCTTGATTATGTACAAAAACAAAATCAAGATGATGAGTTTTTTTATCAAGAAGCATTATATAAATTTTATCAAGAAATAGTAAATGAAACTGATAAATGTGATAAGTTGTATGTGGAAATAGCAAATGATAATCAGATGATAAATACATTACAGTATGAATTTCCTCAAATGCCGAAAAAGGATTTAAAAAAAGCGCTACATTGGGAACTATTAGAAAATGGGAATATAGATAAATATTATTATAATTATCGAGTAAGTGATAAAAAGCTTAAAGAACAAGATAGTTTAATGGCGGAAAATATATGCGATATTGAAGTTAATTTAATTGATAAAAATTTAGTGGATTTTTGGAGAGCAATAGCAAAAGAGCAAAATTTAAAAGTTTGCAGTATATATACTACAAATAAAATTTATGTTTTGGATGATATTATAAAAAATAGTGAATTTAATAAAGAACAAAATAAATTTACATATAAATTAAATAATACAATAATAGTTTTAAATTTGGATAATGAATGGGTGGAAAATGAATTTAAATCAGAAATAAATTTTTTAGTAGCTAGAGTAATGCAATTATTAACTAGACAATATATAGAATTATTACCAAAAAAATATCAAGAAACTACATGGAAATGGAAAAATATTGGATATTCTTTGGCGGTAGTTTTAATGATGATTATTTGCTTTTGGGGAAGTTTTATTTGTACAAATCATTATCAATTACAAAATAAAGAAAATATTTTAGCAGAACAATTAAATTTATTAGAACAAGATATAAAGCAAATGAAATCTTTAAAAAATAAAGAGCAAATAATTCAAGATAAACAATCTTTAGTTAATTTTTTATCGGAAAAATCTTTGAATAGTTATGCGATTTTAGTAAATTTAGGTACTAATACAATACAAGATGTGAAATTAATAAATGTGGAAATAAATGAGCTGAAAAATAAAAATGAAAATAATAATAGTAATAGAAGTGTAGTAACTTTAGTGGGTAAAGCAAAAAGTTATGAAGCAATAACAAATTATGAAGAACAATTAAAACATATAGATTTATTCAATGAGCATGAATTATTGTATATAAAATTAAATCCGGAAGATAATTTATTGGATTTTAGTATAAAACTTAAATAAAAAATATAAATATGAGGTGAAAAAATGAAATACAATGATTATAAATATTTGGGTACATGTATAAGTATCATTATTTTTGTGGTAATGGTACTATTTTTTTTGACTAAAATGATAGATGCTAGTAATAAAGATTTAAATGAAAAGATAATACAGGAAGAAAATTGTTTAAAAGAGTATAATGATTGTATAGATAAATATCATGATATAAATACTTATCAACAGTCAATAGATGTAAAGACGGAATTAGTAGAGGCTAAAATTCCTAAAGAAATGCAAGAGGCAAAGATTTTAGCAATGTTTAATCAGATAGCAAATAAGGCAAATGTAGAAATTATAGAGATGACTCCACAAAATTTGGAGAAGGTAAACGTAGATAATACAGGTGCAATTAATAAGTATGAACAACAAAATTTTTCTGTAAGTGTACAAGGTGATTATTTTGCTATAGTAGATTTTTTTAGGCAAATAAATTTGGCAGATAGATTAATAAATGTGGTAGAAGAAAAAGTTTTTGTACAAAATGACACAATAATTGCTAAATTAACTTTACAAATTTATGCTAATAATTAATAATAGATAAAGGTGATTTTTTTGGTATAAATATATAAAAATAATATAGATGGGAGTAATATCTATATGTTAGTACAAATAGAAGGCTTAATAAAAACAATAGGAATTTTAGATATTTTTGATATCTTGATTGTGGCGTTTATTTTATATCGAGTGTATAAAATGCTAGAAAATACTAGAGCCATAACTTTGACGCGTGGTTTATTAATATTATTATTATTAACAATTATCACTAGTTGGTTAGAACTTCATGCAATAAATTGGTTATTACAAAAAACAGTAACATTATTATTTGTTGCTTTGCCAATTGTGTTTCAACCAGAATTGCGTCGTGCTTTGGAGCATATAGGTGAAGGTCGTTTTTTAAAGAGAACGATGTTGTTAAATTATGAAGAAGTATGTTCTTTAGTTTCAGAATTGGATCGAGCCGTTATAAAAATGTCTTCGACTAAAACGGGAGCTTTAATTGTTTTAGAACGTAATATGGGATTAAATGATATTAGTGTAAGTGGTATACAGATAGATGGTATTGTAAGTTCTGAATTATTATTAAATGTATTTATTCCTAATACGCCACTTCATGATGGGGCTGCAATTATTCGTGGTAATCGTTTGGTAGCAGCAGGCTGTTTATTACCATTGACAGATGATAGATCACTTAGCACTGAATTGGGGACTCGTCATCGTGCGGCAATTGGTTTGTCTGAACAATGTGATGCAGTAGTAGTTATTGTTAGTGAAGAAACAGGGATTATTTCTATAGCAGAAGCTGGTAGAATATATAGAAATTTAGATTCTGATCAGTTAAGACAGTATTTAATGCCAATATTTTCCCCAAGAAAAACAACAATAAAAGATGCTGTCTTGAAATGGAGGCAGAGAAAATGATAAGCTTTTTTCGAAAAAATCTTCCAGAAAAATGTTTGGCACTTATAGTAGCTATTGGTTGTTGGGTTTTTGTTATGAATGATCAAAATCCGCAAATTGAAAATACTTATAGTGTGCCAATTAGTATAGTTAATGCACCTGATGGATATCAAATTTCTAAAGATGTAGAAAATGTAAAATTAAGAGTGCGTGCACCAAGGTCATTATTTACAACAGTGGATATGTCTTCATTCAAAGTTTATGTAGATTTAAATGGTGTAGAAAATGGTGTACATGAAATGCAAGTACAGACTGTTTTACCAAGTGGTTTTGAATTGGTATCAGTAGCACCAACAAAGATTTTGGTGAATGTAGATAAAATAGAGCAAAAAGAAATTCCTGTACGGTTGAATTTATCAGGAACTCCAGGTGATGGTAAAGTAGTAGCTAGTGTACAACAATCATTGCAAAATGTAACTGTTGAAGGGCCAATTAGTGCTTTAAATAAAATTACAGCAGCTGTAGGTTATATTGGTGTAAATGGTAATACTGAAAATTTTAGTGTAACTGTTCCGTTAATTGCTGTAAATGATAAAGATAAAGAAATTGATAATGTACGCTTAATACCTAAAACTGTGGATGTATCAATTGTTTTAGCAAGGGGATTAAATACTAAAATAATAGATGTTAAGCCAGCATTGATGTCTGATTTATCGACAGATTATATTTTAAAATCTGTAAAAGTTGAACCAGAAAAAATAGAAGTAAGTGGTAATGTAGATATTATTGGAAATATGACATATTTATCTACAGAAAATATATCGTTGGCTAAAACTACTGAATCTACGAAACAAACTGTAAGATTAAAAGTTCCTGAAGGTGTGAATGTAACGAATCGGGAAGTAGTAGTAGATATCGAGATTGAGAAAAAAAGCGATAGTGATAAAGATAATAAGAAAAAATAAATAAGTGTAAAATAAAAATGAATGGATTGATTATTAAATGATAAGAATAAAAAATTTGAATGTAGAATTTACTAATCAATCTCCAATCGAAGTTTTAGCGGCTAACCGCTTGAAATTAGCACCTCAACAAATTGATGAGGTGCTAATTGTACGTAAGGGGATTGATGCTAGACGTTATAAAGGTGCGCCAATATATTTTGTATATATTTTAGATGTAAAGGTAAAAATTCCAGAAAATAAAGTATTGGCTAGATTAAAAAAAGATAAAAATGTAGAAATTCATCATGAAGAACAACATCCTAAATTAAATTTAAATCATAATAAAAAATCACGTCCAATTATTGTGGGGTTTGGCCCGGCTGGTATGTTTGCAGCTTTGACCTTAGCTAAACATGGATATAATCCAATTGTATTTGAGCGTGGTAGTGATGTTGATACTAGACATAAAGATATAGATGATTTTTGGCAAGGTGGACAATTAAAAGAAAATTCCAATGTGCAATTTGGTGAAGGTGGAGCAGGTACTTTTTCTGATGGTAAGTTAACTACTCGTATTAATGATAGTAAAATCACAGCTGTATTATCTGCATTTGTTGATGCGGGAGCACCACTGGAAATAAAATATTTGCATAAACCACATATTGGTACAGATATTTTGCGTACGGTAGTAAAAAATATTCGTGAAAAAATTAAATCTTTGGGTGGCGAGATATTTTTTAATGCACAAGTTACAGATTTTATAATTAAAGATAATGCTATTTGCGGTGTAGAGATAAATCATCAAGATAAATACATGAGTAGTGATGTATTTTTGGGGATTGGTCATAGTGCAAGAGATACATATGAATTACTTCATCAAAAAAATGTATCGATGCAGGCAAAACCATTTGCGATAGGTGTACGTATAGAACATCCACAAACATTAATAGATAAAGCACAATATGAACAAGATTATCAAAGTGATTTATTACCAGTAGCAGATTATGCGGTAACATATAATAATCGTCAAAAACAGCGTAGTGTATATTCATTTTGTATGTGTCCTGGAGGGCAAGTTGTGGCAGCAACTTCTGAATTAAATCGTGTAGTAGTAAATGGCATGAGTAATTATAAACGTGATTCAGGTATAGCTAATAGTGCATTGCTTGTGAATGTAACGCCAGATGATTTTGGTCATAATGTATTAGACGGCATGAAGTTTCAACGTCATTATGAATCATTAGCTTATGAATGTGGTGGAAAAAATTATCATGCACCAGTGCAAACGGTAGGAGATTTTTTACAAAACAAGGTTAGTGATGATAATTTCTTAATAGAACCAACATATAAACCGGGTGTGAAATTAGTAAATTTACGAGATTGTTTGCCTAGTTTTGTAACAGATATGCTCAGTGAAGCTTTACCATATTTTGATAAAAAAATAACAGGATTTGCCAATGAGCATGTAGTAATGACGGGTGTGGAAATGCGTTCCTCAGCGCCATGTAGAATTATACGTGATAGACAATCATATATGTCAGAAAATATAAAAGGATTATATCCTATTGGCGAAGGTGCGGGTTATGCTGGCGGAATTATGAGTGCGGCAGTTGATGGTGTAAATGCAGCATATAGTTATATGATAAGTGAAGAATAATAAAAAGCGATTAGAATAAGTAAAGTTATTCTAATCGCTTTTTTGCATTTATTTTAGTAAATTTAAAACCTGGGTAATAGTTTGGTTTAAATTATTACTAGCTATATCTGTTTGCATAGCTTTTTGCAGTGAAATTGGTGTTTGAATAATAGGAAAATAAGCATCAATACCTTGAGAATTTACACTAGAGGCATTATTAGTAGCACAACCACATATAGCAATGACTTTAATTTGAGGATTTAATTGTTTGGCAAGTTTAGCAATACCTATAGGGGCTTTACCCATAGAAGTTTGTAAGTCGATTTTACCTTCTCCTGTAATGAGTAAATCAGCATTTTTAAGAAATTCTTGAATGTGCAAGGTATTTAAAATAAGTTCAATTCCTGGTATTAGTTGAGCTTTTAAAAATGTATGAAAAGCAAAGCCAAGACCACCAGCAGCACCTGCTCCAGCTAAATTAGCGCCAGTAAGACCTAGTTGCTTTTTTATTAAATCAGCAAAATTTTTGATATTATTATCCATTTGATTAACAATGTCAGGAGTAGCCCCTTTTTGTGGTGCATAAATATGAGAACAACCATTTTCGCCGTATAAAGGATTAGTAACATCACAAGCAATAGAAAATGAACAGTCTTTGATAAGTGGATTTAGTGTGGAAGTATCAATAAATGCGATATCTTGTAAATCTTTACCAAAAATACCAACAGGTTGATGATTTTTATTGAAAAATTTTATACCTAAAGCACTAAGCATACCAAGACCACAATCATTTGTGGCGCTACCGCCTATGCCAATAATGAATTTACGACAACCGTTATGTATAGCGTCCAAAATCAATTCACCAAGACCATATGTGGTAGTAAATAAAGGATTACGTTTATTTTCTGGAACAAGTGTAAGTCCAGCAGTATCAGCCATTTCGATAATAGCTATATTATCTTGAGCAAGATATCCATATCGACTTTGAATTTTGTCGCCTAAAGGACCTGTAACATAAGAAGAGATAATTTTTCCATGTAAACCTTCTGTAAGTGCGTCTACAGTTCCTTCTCCGCCGTCAGCTAAGGGGAAAATTTTTATGTTACTTTGGGGAAAGATTTTTTTAGTAGCATTAAATACAATATTTCCAGCTTGGATAGAAGATAGACTACCTTTGAATGAATCAATAGCGATAACAATATTTTGCATAATATATTCCTACCTATATAAAATAAATTATAAATTTATTATCGCTAATTTGAAAAAAGATGTCAATTTTTAGGTGAGAATAAAATTTGTCATTTTCTAAATTTATTGTATAATTGTAGTATTAGTATTAATCGTAATTTAAATTAGTAAATGCCTATATTAATTTGGTAATAATTATATTTTAGTATAATTAACTAGAATATAATTGAATATTTATGGTATTATGAAATATAATATCCAAAGACCGTCTAGAAAACGGAACTGACAAAAGTTGATAATAAAAGTTGAAGAGGGGATTTTTTTATGGCTAGAATGTTTGGAACTGATGGTGTTAGAGGTAATGCAAATGTAGAATTAACACCGGAATTAGCTTACAAATTAGGTCGTGCAGCGGCTACTTATTTTTCTAAAAAAGATGGAGAAGCTTGCACAATTTTTATTGGTAGAGATACACGTTTATCAGGTCCAATGTATGAATCAGCATTATCTGCTGGTATTTGTTCCGCTGGTGGTCATGTAGTATTAACAGGTGTAATGCCTACACCTGCTGTAGCATATTTAACTCGTAAACATGAAGCAGATGCTGGTATTGTTATTTCTGCATCTCACAATCCATTTCATGATAATGGTATAAAATTCTTTGGTGGTGATGGTTATAAATTACCAGATGTTGTAGAAGATGAAATCGAAGCATTAGTACATCAAATTGAAAAAGAGGATAATTTACCTCGTCCAACAGATGATAAAATTGGTAGTGTAAGTTATCGTCATGATTTGCTAGAAGAATATGTAAATTTTGTTACAAAAACAACTGATATTGAATTAGATGGTATGAGAATTGTTTTAGATTGTGCAAATGGTGCAGCTTATGAAGCAATGCCAAAAATTCTACGTCGTTTAGGTGCAGATGTAATTGTTATTCATGATAAACCAAATGGTGTAAATATTAATGATAATTGTGGTTCTACACATTTAGAATCATTGATTCAAGCAGTGAAAGAAAATAAAGTAGATATAGGTATTGCTCATGATGGTGATGCTGATAGATGTTTATGTATTGATGAAAATGGAGAATTTATTGATGGTGACCATATGATAGCTGCTTGTGCTATTTATATGATGGGGAAAGGTAAGTTAAAAAATAATACAGTAGTTACAACTGTTATGGCTAATATTGGCTTTCATAAAGCTATAAAAGAAAATGGTGGTAATACAGAAATTACAGCTGTTGGCGATAGATATGTATTAGAAAATATGCTTGCTAATGGTTATAATTTAGGTGGTGAACAATCTGGTCATATTATTTTCACAGATTTTTCAACTACAGGTGATGGCCCAGTTACAGCACTACAAGTATTATCTTATTTAAAACGTACAAGAAGAAAAGCATCTGCAATTACAAATATTATGACAAGTTATCCACAATTACTAGTTAATGTAAGAGTAGCAACTAAAGATGGTTGGGAAGAAAATGCAGCTATTAAAGCATCTATCAAAGAAGGCGAAGCTCAATTAGGTGAAAATGGTCGTATTTTAGTACGTCCATCTGGTACAGAACCATTAATTCGTGTAATGGCAGAAGGTCCAGATCAACAAGAATTAGAAGAAATTTGTCAAAAAATAGCAGACGTTGTAAAAGTTCAACAAGGTTAATTTTAAGATAAAAATTAAAAGTATTGACAAAAAGATAAGTTGTATTTAAAATATGAGCATGCACAAATACGAAATAAATTGTGCATGCTCTTTTTGATATATTTTTGTATATGATAGATAATAAAAGGGTTTATAAAAACTTTAGCGCTGGCTCTATTTAGTATTTATGAAAATAGAGTACGAGGAAGAAGTCGTCGAAACATCAGCGGATGCTTCTCGGTTTGATCTAATCGATAGTAACTGGCAAAACTTTTAAGTAATTAAAAGGACAATACAGTGATAGATCTGTATAAAAATATATCTTGAGCAAAAATAATATTAAAATGCCTAGGAGGTATATTTTATGTGCGGAATTGTTGGTTATATTGGAGAAAAACAGGCGGCAGATTTTTTAATTGATGGATTAACAAAATTAGAATACAGAGGTTATGATTCAGCAGGTATTGCAGTATTTGATGGTGAAAACATAAATATTGTAAAAGCAGTAGGCCGTTTGGCTGCGTTAAAAGAAAAAGTAACTAGCTCTACTCCAGAAGGTGTAATGGGTATTGGTCATACAAGATGGGCGACACATGGTCGTCCATCTGATGTGAATTCTCATCCACACACAGATTGTACAGGCAAATTTGCTATAGTGCATAATGGTATAATTGAAAACTTTATGTCTTTAAAAGAAGAATTGATGGCTAAAGGTCATAAATTTCTTTCTGAAACAGATACAGAAGTAGTAGCACATTTAATTGAAGAAGTATATACTGGTGATTTTGTAGAAGCTGTAAAAAAAGTATTAGATAGAATTGAAGGCTCATATTCTCTTGCATTTATGTGTCAAGATTATCCAGATACACTTATTTGCACAAAAAAAGATAATCCACTTGTAATTGGTCTAGGCGAAGGAGAAAACTTTATTGCATCAGATATTCCAGCGATTATTGCATATACTCGTCGCACTTACATCATGAATGATGGTGAAATTGCAATAGTAAAAAAAGATTCTATTGATGTAATAGATAGAAAAGGTAATCCTATTACTAAAAAAGTTTTTGAAGTAAATTGGAATGCTGAAGCAGCTGAAAAAGGCGGTTATGAACATTTTATGTTAAAAGAAATTCATGAACAGCCAAAAGCAGTGAGAGATACAATTTCTCCACGAATTGATAAAGAAAATGCACAAGTAGTATTAGATGAATTAAAGTGGACTAAAGAATATGTAGAAAACTTTAATAAAATTTATATCGTAGCTTGTGGTACTGCTTATCATGCAGGTCTTGTAGGAAAATATTATATTGAAAAATTAGCACGTATTCCAGTAGAAATAGATATTGCCTCTGAATTTAGATATCGTGATCCAATTATTGATGAACATACACTTACTATTGTAATTAGTCAATCAGGTGAAACTAGCGATACACTTGCAGCTCTTAAAGAATCTAAACGCCTTGGTGCAAAAACTTTAGCAATTACAAATGTAGTAGGTTCTTCAATTGCTCGTGAAGCAGATCAGGTAATGTATACATGGGCAGGCCCAGAAATTGCAGTAGCCTCAACAAAAGCTTATACAACACAATTAGTTACTATGTTTTTATTTGCAATGTATATTTCTGGATTAAAAGGTACTGTAAGCAAGGAAAGAACACATGAACTTTTAGCACAACTTCGTTTACTTCCAGATGAAATTAATCGTACATTAGAAGATGTAGAACCAATTAAAACATTTGCAAAAAATTATGCATTTAATAATGATGTATTCTACATTGGTCGTTCTTTAGATTATAATGTAGCATTAGAAGGTTCTTTAAAATTAAAAGAAATATCTTATATTCATGCAGAAGCATATGCAGCAGGGGAATTAAAACACGGCACCCTTGCACTTATTGAATCCGGTGTACCAGTAATAGCACTTGCAACACAAAAAAGTGTATATGAAAAAACTTTAAGCAATATAAAAGAAGTAAAAGCACGTGATGCCGTAATTATCGGTATAGCATCTAGTGATGATAATGAACTCGAAAAATATGTTGACCATGTAATTAAAGTTCCAGCAACAGATGAATTATTAATACCACTTCTTACAGTTGTTCCATTACAATTACTTGCTTATTATGCGGCAATTACTCGTGGTTGTGATGTAGATAAACCTCGTAATCTTGCAAAATCTGTAACAGTAGAATAAAATATATATAGTAGTTGTAAATTTGATAAATGGCATAGAAAAACTATGCCATTTTCTTATAATTTTTTGTAGTAATTTAAAATAAAAAATAAATCATAATTAAAATCCCAGAATAAGAAAAAATTATCATTAAAAAATATTGATTTGGGTTGACAAACGCGAAAAAAAATACTATTATCTAAAAAAAACTTTTATTACATTTTATTTTGCGTTATACTATATACTATAAAAAATAAGGAAAGAGGTATTGTTGTGGCATATTATTTTAAAGAAGCATCTCATACTTTTGGAGAATATTTATTAGTTCCAGGATATTCTTCTGAAAAATGTATTCCAGCAAATGTTTCTCTTGAAACTCCACTTGTAAAATTCAAAAAAGGTGAAGAACCAAAAATAAAATTAAATGTTCCTATGACTTCCGCTATCATGCAGGCTGTATCTAATGATACAATGGCGATTGCTCTTGCTAAAGAAGGCGGTATTTCTTTTATTTACGGTTCTCAAAGCATTGAAGCACAAGCAACAATGGTTAGTCATGTAAAAAATTACAAATCTGGTTTTGTAAGCAGTGACTCCAATATTATGCCTTCTACTACACTTGGTGAAGTATTGGCATTGAAACAAAAAACAGGACATTCTACAATGGCTGTTACAGAAGACGGAACACCAACTGGTAAATTAGTAGGTATCGTTACTAGCCGTGATTATCGTGTTAGCCGTATGAGCATGGATACTAAAGTAGAAACTTTTATGACTCCATTTGAAAAATTGATTTATGCTGATGCAGAAACAACTACATTGTCAATAGCAAATGACCTCATTTGGCAACATAAATTAAATATGTTACCACTTGTTGATAAAAATCAACGTTTACGTTATATGGTATTTAGAAAAGACTATACAGATAATAAAGAACATGCATTAGAACTTACAGATAATAATAAACGCTATCTTGTAGGTGCAGGTATCAATACTCGTGATTACGCTGAACGTGTTCCTGCACTTTTAGCAGCTGGTGCAGATGTACTTTGTATCGACTCTTCTGAAGGTTTTTCTGAATGGCAGAGAATTACTTTAAAATATATTCATGAAAACTTCGGTGAAGATGTAAAAGTTGGTGCAGGTAACGTTGTAGATAAAGAAGGTTTCCGTTTCTTAGCTGAAGCTGGTGCAGATTTCGTTAAAGTTGGTATCGGTGGCGGTTCTATTTGTATCACTCGTGAAACAAAAGGTATCGGTCGTGGACAAGCTACTGCATTAATTGATGTTGTAGAAGCTCGTGATGAATATTATAAAGAAACTGGCGTATATATTCCTGTTTGCTCTGATGGTGGTATCGTACATGATTATCATATGACACTTGCATTAGCAATGGGTGCTGACTTCTTAATGCTTGGACGTTATTTCTCTCGTTTTGATGAAAGCCCAACAAATAAAGTACGTATTAATGGCACTTATTTAAAAGAATATTGGGGCGAAGGTTCCAATCGTGCTCGTAACTGGCAACGTTATGACCTTGGTGGTGATAGAAAATTATCCTTCGAAGAAGGCGTAGATTCTTATGTACCATATGCAGGACCATTACATGATAACGTATTACTTAGCTTGAGCAAAATGCGTTCTACAATGTGTAACTGTGGTGCTTTAAGCATTAAAGAATTCCAAGATAAAGCAAAACTTACACTTGTTTCTGCAACAAGTATCGTAGAAGGCGGTTCTCATGACGTTATTCTTAAAGATAAATTCAGAGGCAATGACTAATTAAGTTATAAGTTAATGAATAAACAAAAAGAGATTGCAAATGCAATCTCTTTTTTTATAAAGTTTTATAAAAAAAGCACCCTAACTTTAGGGTGCTTAAATTTTAAAGTTCTTCTTCTGTACGCATTAAAAGAAAACAAAGGTCTGATAAACGATTCAGATAAACTTTTACATTATTATTAATATTTTCTTGTTCAGCTAAAGTTAAAACATTACGTTCAGCACGACGAGTAGTTGTGCGAGCTAAATCTAAAAATGCACCAGCTTTACTATTACCAGGCATAATAAATGCTTTAAGTGGTGGTAATTTTTCTTCAAAAGCTGTGATTTTTTGTTCAATATCAGCAATAACTTCATCAGTAATATAGTATTTATCTGTAATACTAGCTAAATCAGCCATTAATTTTAAATTAGTCTGTTCAAGTTCTAATAATAATTGTTGAATATCTTCTTTTTGCGCAAAAGCTCTAGCAAGACCAAGAGCAGAACTTACTTCATCAACAGTGCCATAAGCTTGAACTCGTAAAGAATTTTTAGCTACACGTTCGCCTGTAAATAAAGAAGTAGTACCTTTATCTCCTGTTTTTGTACAAATAGACATATAAAACTCCTTGCTTAATCACCGTTATAAACACTAAAGTCTATATCGTGATTAGGTATATAAATTTCTGTTTCACTAAAGAATACATGAACTTCACGTTCAGCACTTTCAGGACTGTCAGAAGCATGGACAGAATTTACTGTTTTAGAAAGTGCAAAATCTGCACGAATTGTACCAGGTTCAGCAAGATTAGGATCGGTTTTACCATGAATAGCACGAACACGTTCTATAACATTTTCACCTTCAACAACTAAAGCCACTATTCTGTCCGAAGCCATAAAATCGACTAAACGTTGATAATAAGGTCTACCTACATGTTCAGCATAATGTTTTGAGGCTATGCAATCATCCATTTCAAGCATTCGCATCGCGACAATATCGAATTTTTCTTGTTCATAACGGTTAATAATATTTCCGATATGATAATTTACTACAGCATCAGGTTTAATTAATACCAACGTTCTTTCTCTCATAAATGACAACTCCTAAATATACATACTTATTCTTTATATCCTTCAGCTAAAAGTGAATAATGTTTAGCTGAATCGTGTAGTGCTTCAATTTCATCTTCTCTTAAAGCACGTATAACTTTAACTGGAGAACCAAATAACATGGAATTATTTGGTAATTTTTTGTGTTCAGTAACTAAAGAACCAGCACCAATTACACTATTTTTACCAATTTCAGCATATCCAAGTAAGATAGCTCCCATACCAATTAAAGTATTATCACCAACTTTGCTACAATGAATAACAGCATTATGGCCAACAGTAACATAACTACCAATATGCGTTGGTGCATGGCTCATTACATGAACAGTAACATTATCTTGAATGTTAGTATAATCACCAACAGTAATAGGTTGTAAATCACCACGAAGTACAGCACCAGGCCAAATATTAGAATGTTCACCAATAGTTACATCGCCGATAATTACAGCACTAGGATGAACATAAGCTGTTTTTGCTATTTTGGGCGTAAGTGATTTGTAAGATTGAATCATTATACAATATTCCTCCTAATAATAAATAGATTATTTAACTACCATTACAGGAATAGGAGATTCTTCAATAACTTTTTGACTTACACTACCAATTAAAGCACCTTTGAAAATACCTAGACCACGGCTACCCATGATAATAATATCGGAATTAGTTTCTTGTGCTATACGAATAATAGCTTTTGGGCGAGAGCCTGTTTCTACATGTTTAGTTGCAGTAATACCTGCTGGAAGTTTTTCCCAAATACGGTTAAAGATAATATCGCTAGGAATATGTTCGTTAATATGACTAGATACATAAACGAACTCAAGAGCAGCATTAGCTTTTTCTGCAAGAGAAATAGCTTGGTCAACTGCCTTGCACGCATTATCGGAACCATCTACAGGAACTAATATTTTATTAATCTGACTCATAAAAAAACCTCCTTATGAAAATCATAAAGTTTATTTCATATATCTTATATTATTAATTTTCGTGATATTTTTTTAAATTCCTTTTTTTATTTACAAATAAATGAAATAAAAATAAAAATTTTGTATATAATATGAAAAAAATATGTTAACTATATTTATAAATATATATTTTTAATAAAAAATAGCACCTATGATATATTTTATGCAAAATGATCATAGGTGCATTAGTATATTAATCTACATCAATTAAAGCTTTATGTTGATGATACAAGCCGGTGCGACAAATTAAAGCATCTTCGATAGCAAGATTAAGTTTAAATTCATTTTTTAAAGTAGATAAAACTTCATTTGGTTTTGTTGTACCCGTAGAAGTTATTTTTATGTGTAGAGAAATTTTTAATATATTATCAGTTAAACTATATTTAGTAATTGGTGCAATATATTGTTTGATTTCGATTTCTTTACGTTTTTTTGGTGTTTCACGAACAAAAATAATTTCTGGAGCTTGATTGAATTTTTTTATACTAGCAGTAATTATTTCTAAATTGTCAAAGCAAGGAACTTCAATATCATAAGAGGCCTCGTCAACAATGGACATTAACGCTTTACTACGCATATCAATTTGTTTGGCTTGTAGTAATTGTACACCAGGTGGCAAAGTGGCTGATAATTTATCAAAAAGTTCAGGTTGGCAAATGTCTTTTTTGAGTTCTAAATCCATATATTCTGCATCGCTAGTAACACCAAGAGATAATGCAGAGGCAAAGGAAATTTTCATATGAGGATTAAAACCTTCAGAATAAGCAGCAGGAAGATGTGCTCGACAAATAGCACGTTGCATTACAGACGCAAAATCAAGATGTGAAATATATCTTACTGGTTCGCCTTTGGTTATTTTTAAACGATATTTTATCATTAAAGAAAAACCTCCATTAATATCAAAATTATTTAATAGTATCCATATCTGTATCTAATGTTGGGCAAATACCACAAGCGTTACAATTTCCATGACGGCAATCACGAGTTAATTCGCCTTTAGTAGCTTTTTCGTATTCACGTAATAAGAAGTTTTTGCTAACGCCTGGAGTAGTATGTTCCCAAGGAAGTTTTTCAGTAAATGTATATTCACGCATATTATAAAAATATGGGTCAATGTTGCAAGTTTTGAAAGCATTCATCCACACATCATATTTAAACTCTTCGCTCCAACCATCAAATTTTGCACCGTTTTGCCAAGCAGTATAGATTACTTTACTAAGACGTCTATCTCCACGAGAAATGATACCTTCTAAGATACTAGTAGTAGCAGTATGATAATTGAATTGAATAGAACGGTCAGTAATATGAGATTTTAATAATTGTTGTTTACGTTGAAATTCTTCTAAAGTGTTTTGTGGGAACCATTGGAATGGAGTAAATGGTTTTGGTACGAAACAAGAAACACTTACCGTTACACGAATATCACGACGTTTAGTGATATAACGATAAAGTCTAGCTACCTTTGCACCTAATTCAGCAATACCGATAATATCTTCATCAGTTTCAGTAGGAAGACCCATCATAAAGTAAAGTTTCACAGTTTTCCAACCATGACGGAAAGCAGCCCCAGTTGCTTCCATTAGATTTTCTTCGGTTACCCCTTTATTGATAACATCACGAAGACGTTGTGTACCTGCTTCTGGAGCAAAAGTAAGACCACTTTTACGTATTTGTTGCATTTTATGAGCTAAATCAATAGAGAAACTATCAATACGTAAAGAAGGTAAAGAGAAGGAAACACGTTCGTTTTTATAATCTTCCATTAAGTCATCAACGATTTCTCCAAGACAAGTATAATCGGCAGAGCTTAAAGAAGTTAAAGACATTTCATTATAGCCGGTATTATTAAGCATTTCTTTAGCAATTGTGTGTAAACGATTAGCAGTACGTTCACGAACAGGGCGATAAGATATACCTGCTTGACAAAAACGACAACCACGAGTACAGCCACGGAATAATTCGAGCATTACACGGTCATGGACAATTTCAATATAAGGAAGTACAGGCTTTTTGATAGCAAAAGCATTACGGAAGTTTTTGATAATACGTTTATTAATAACAGGTTTAGCTTCATCACACATAGGTATGATTTCTTTAAATGTATTATTTTCGTTGTAATGAACTTCATAAAGAGACGGTACATAAATACCATCAATTGTAGCTAATCTTTTTAAGAAATCTTGTCTAGTACCAGGTTTTCCTTGTTTTTTCCAAGTAATAAAAGCATCAACAACTTCGTTAATTACTTCTTCACCTTCGCCGATAATGAAGAAATCAAAAAAGTCAGCAACAGGTTCAACATTATATACGCAAGGGCCACCACCAACGATGAATGGGTCATCATCTGTACGTTCTTTTTGCCAAAGTGGAATATTAGCTAAATCTAACATATTTAATACGTTAGTATAAATCATTTCATATTGTAAAGAAAATCCAAGGAAATCAAATTCTTTAACAGGAGTAAATGATTCTAAAGCATATAATGGAATATTATGTTCACGCATTTTTTCTTCCATATCAAGCCAAGGCGCATAGACACGTTCAGCAACCGTATCATTGCGGTCATTCAATACTTCATAAAGAATTTTTAAACCAAGATTAGACATACCTACTTCATAAACATCAGGCATGGATAAAGCGAAACAACAGTCCATTTCATCATGATTTTTATGAGCAGCATTTAATTCACCACCAGTATAGCGAGCTGGTTTGGTAACAGATTGTAAAATAGATGGGGTTAAATTAATCAATTATAATATATCCTTTCTTCATGAAAAAAGCTGCTGTTAGGAAAACCTAATACAGTAGCTTTTATATATAAAAAATACTAATTAACTTTGTGGTTCTTGAGGTAATTCTTTTTGCTCAGCAGGTTTGTCAGGATTTTCTTCAATAGGTTTTACATTCTTTAAACTATCTTTAGCAAGTTGAATACGATTTTTAGCATCTTCTACAGTAGCTAGTAACGTTTCAAGTTGTTTATTTGTATAATCAAAAATTTGACCGGAATATTGCATTGAAGAATTGTGTATATATTTAGCCTGAGAATTAGCTGATTTTATAACTTCGTGTTCAGAAACTTTTTTTTGTGCATAGGCTTTAGCTTGTTCAATGATATTTTTAGCTTCAGCATGGGCATCTGCTAATATTTTATCACGATTGCGAGTAATTTCTTCAGCTTCGCTTAATGCTGAAGGCCATTCGCTACGGATATTATCAATTAGACGAACGAGTTCATCTTCGTTAATTAAACATTTGTTAGTGAGTAAAAAATGAGAAGAATTAGCGACAAGTTCTTCTAATTCATGAAGTGATTTTAAAAGATCCATAATAAATCCTTCCTACCTTTTTATTTTGCGAATAATTATTTAGTGTAGAGAAATATAAAGAACGATTATTTTATTTTTTCATGAATAGCTATTTCTACACAATGAGGCACTAAATGAGAAATATCTCCGCCAAATTGAGCTAATTCACGAATAGCTGATGAAGATACATGATAATATTTATTATCTGTAGTTAAAAATATGCTTTCAATATTTGAATCCATATTTTTTAATAACATAGCTCGTGGAAATTCATAAAAAAAATCATTAGCATCGCGTAAACCGCGAACAATTACTTGAGCATTTTTTTGTTGAGCATAGTCAGTGAGTAATCCACCAAAAGCATCTACTTTGATATTAGGAATATGTTTAGTAGCTTCTTGTAATAAAGCCACGCGTTCTTCAACAGAAAATAGTGGGTGTTTATTTATATTGTTGAAAACACCAACAATTACGATATCAAACATTTTGGCAGCACGTTCAAAAATATCAACATGTCCATTAGTTACAGGATCAAAGCTACCAGGACAAATAGCAATAGTCATAATAAGTTAATCCTCGCTTTTATATGATTTTAATTCATAAATACTGATTTGAGTAGTAGCACCATATTTTTGACTACGAAGTAAAGTAAAAGATTCATATTCTGTAGGCATTTCATCAGTTAGAGCATGTTCCATAATAATTATACCATCTTGAGTTAAAAGAGGGTAATTATTTAATGTATCTAGAGTTTTTAAACATAAATCTTGATGATATGGTGGGTCGCAAAAAATTATATCAAATTTTTCTTGTTTAGTGTGCAATTTTTTTATTGTAGCAAAAACATCGGCTTTTAAAATAGTTGCTTTATCTATGAGTCTAGTATGTGTAGCATTAAATTTAATAGTATTAATACTATCAATAGAGCTATCAACCATAATAGCTTTATTTGCACCACGGCTTAAAGCTTCTAAAGACAAATTACCAGTACCTGAAAATAAATCAAGAACATTTTTATCATAAATAAATGTGCCTAAAATATTAAATAAAGATTCTTTAATGCGGTCAGCAGTAGGTCGAGTATTTTGACCTTTAGGGGCTTTTAATTTAGCTCCACGTGCAGAGCCTGTAATTATTCTCATATCGTTTCCCCTAATAATTGTTTTTTGAGCTCTTTATAAGCTCTAGTATAATATGGGCCATTTTGCGATTCGCGATGATCGAAACCATAAGCACGACGGCTAATTGCCAAAATTGGTGGTGCTTGAATACGTTTAGCTACAGCCATACCTGTAAATAAGTTCCACCAGCGTTCAAGGTCTTGTATAAATTCTTTAGCTGTTGGAAAATATTTTTGGACTAAACCAGTTTTACAGCCAAGATGTTCTTCTAAAGTATTCTCACTATACCAAGTTAAAATATCTTCTGGTGTTACTTTATGCCAACTTTCTACAAAAGCACGGAAAAGATAATCGTGGTAAGGATATTTAATTGGGTCACCTTTGCCTGCATCGACATCTTGTTCATTAGAAAGTTCAGCACTTGGTACGATATCGATGATTCCTTGTGGGATAACTTCGCGTTTAAATACGTGTTTATTTAAATAATAAGCTAATTCATAAACTTGATATTTCCACAAATCAGCCATACCAGCTAAAAATCCTGATTGGTCACCATATAATGTAGAATATCCTACAGTAGTTTCAGCTTTATTGGCATTACAAGTAAAACCACCACCAATACTTGCAGCCATACCTGCTAAAATACGAGCTGAACGGTCACGAGCTTGGATGTTTTCTTTTACAAAAGAAGAAACTTCTATTTGATGAATATCATTAGTAGTTAAATTTTGGATATCTGTATGTTCGAATTGATTTACCGTAAAATCAACTACTTCTTGAATCGGAATAATAGCATAATTACAACCTAAATTATGAGCAAGCTTGCTAGATAATCCTTTAGTAGTATTTGAGTTGAATTTACTAGGCATATTTATTAAGGTAACATTTTCAGGCCCTAGAATATTTGTATATAATGCAGAGGCAACGGCGGAGTCAATACCACCAGAAATACCAATGATTACTTTTTGCATATGAATATTTTTTAGAAATTTTTTTATACCATAATAAAGAGCTTGATAAATATTAGAAATATCATCACTTTGTGGAACAGGTAAAGCATTATATTTAGTATCTGTTAAAAGCTCAACATAAGAATTTTGTTCTTCATAAGCTGGGCAAGTAGCAATAATATTACCTGAATTATCATATACAGTACTAGAACCATCAAAAGTATAAATTGTTTTACCATTATTTTGGATACCGATATTATTTACATAAATTAAAGCTACGTTATTATCTTTAGCTTGTTTGGCAAATACACGGTGACGTTTATTGTTTTTGCCAAAAGTATATGGAGAAGCAGATATATTAATTAGCATATCTAGATTATAATTTTGACAAAGAATATCAATCGGAGCAAAAGCGTAATCATCACTCCAACCATCTTCACAAAGAATACAACCTAATGATAAATTTTGGCCATTAATATTAATATTTATCGGAGAAATTAATTTTTCTAAAGAAGTATTTACTTCATTAGCTAAATTTTGTAAACTAAAGAAATAACGACTATCGTCAAATTCGCGATAATTAGGAAATAAAGTTTTGATAACAAAAGGATATGGAGAATTTTGTGGCTTAATCAAAGATTTATTATAAGCTACATATAAAGCATTGTATTTACGAACACGACCATCTGTATTTTTTTTATTCCAATCAACGGCAATATTACCAAAAATAATACAAATATCTTTGGAAGCATTGATAATATCTTCACCATAACTTAAACAATCCTTAAGAAATGCAGTTTGTTCCCAAGTATCACCTAACAGATAACCAGGAATACACATTTCAGGGAAAATAATAATATCTGTATGATTTTGTTTAGCTTCGGTAATAGCTTGAAGCATTTTTTCTGTATTTAGGTCAGGATGACCAGGCTCAACATCAATTTGACTGAAGCAGATTTTTACCATAAAATGACCGCCTTTGTAGTGAATTAATTATGATATTACAATATCACGAATTGTTTTTCATTACAAGTAAATACAGCTAATAAATAGCGATATAAAAAATAAAATGCTTGCAATATTAAATCTATCTATGATATAATGTTAGCACTGTGTTTTTTAAAAGGCATGACATGATTTTATGATAAAAAATAAATTTATTGTCTAGCAAATAGGGGTAGAACAATCCGATTTTAAGCTTGTTAAACAAGAAGCTGATTATACATATTAATTGGCAAGTTCATTGACTTAGTAATTATTTTCTATCTTCCATTTCTTAAGGAGGTGTGCTAAATGGCAAATGTTTGCGAAATCTGCGCTAAAGGTGAAAGAGCAGGAATGAATGTAAGCCATTCTCATTTAAAAACTAAACGCACTTGGAAACCAAACATTCAGCGTGTACGTGCTGTTGTTAATGGTGAAGTTAAACGTGTTAATGTTTGCACTAGCTGCATGCGTTCTGGTAAAATCCAGCGTGCTTAATGGTCTTAACGGACATTATAAAAAATAAGCTGCTTAGATATTAAGCAGCTTATTTTTTATTGGCAAAACAAATATATTAAAGTAGATTAATTTTAAATTTAAATCAAAAATAAAACTAGGAGATAATAAGTTAAATGGCATTTTCAGAAAATATTATAAAAACTAGACAAAAAGCCTTAGCTTTATGTAAAGAATATTTTGCTCGTCCAGATGAAATAGCAGAAATCAATACTTTGAAAATTCTTGACGCTATGCGTAATGTAAAAGTTTCAGAAGCACATTTTAATACTACTTCTGGATATGCTTATGATGATATTGGTAGAAATAAATTAGAAGAATTGTATGCAGAAGTATTTAAAGCAGAAGCTGCTCTTGTACGTACACAATTTGTGTCTGGTACACATGCTTTAGCTACAGTATTATTTGGTATTTTACGTCCTGGCGATGAAATGATTTATATTACTGGTACACCATATGATACTATGCAAACTGTTATTGGTTATGCTACAGAAAGTCCAGCGTCATTAAAAGAATTTGGTGTTTTATATGATGAAGTGCCATTAAAAGATGGAAAAGTAGATTTTGAAGTAGCAAAACAAAAAATTACGACAAAAACTAAAATGGTAGTAATTCAGCGCTCTTGTGGTTATATGATGCGTCCAAGTTTAAGCGTTGATGAAATTGGCGAAATTTGTAGATTTGTAAAAAATATAAATCCAAATTGTATTTGTTATGTAGATAATTGTTATGGCGAATTTACAGATACAAAAGAACCTATTGAAGTTGGCGCAGATATCATGGCAGGTTCTTTAATAAAAAATCCAGGTGGCGGAATTGCACCAACTGGCGGATATATTGTAGGAAGAAAAGATTTAGTTGAATTATCTTCATATCGTTTAACAGCTCCTGGTATGGGGGCAGAATTAGGTGCATCTTTATCCAATAATCGTTTATTATTCCAAGGATTATTTTTAGCACCACACGTAGTAGCACAAGCTGTAAAATCTGCTATTTTTGCTGCAGCATTTTTTGATTTATTAGGATTTAAAACATTACCAGCACCAAGTGCACCAAGAAATGATATTATCCAAGCAATTGAAATGGGCAGTAAAGAAAAATTGGTAGCTTTTTGTCAAGGTATTCAAAAATATTCTCCTGTTGATTCTTATGCAGCTCCAGAACCTTGGGATATGCCAGGCTATGAAGATCAAGTTATTATGGCAGCAGGTACATTTGTACAAGGTGCATCTATTGAACTTAGTGCAGATGGCCCAATTCGTGAACCATATAATGTATATCTTCAAGGTGCATTGACTTTTGAACATTCTTTAGTAGCAATTATGGGTGCAGGTCAAGCTGTAGAAGATATACAAAAAAATAATTAATTTTAAATAGAATAAATTTTATTTAAAGAATGCAAAAAAAGACACGATATCGTGTCTTTTTTTGCGTATATATATTATATTGGAGAGCTAAGGAAAAGTATATATATAATATATCATAAATGATAATCATTTTCAATAGTTTGTGATGATAAAATTAAAAAAATTTTTTAAATATAAATTTTGTATGTATTTATAAAAAAATCTTTACAAAAATAAAGGATTTTGTAAAAAATATAGTAAAATACATGGATTATGATTGAACAATAAAATTGTTAATGTTATAATGAATTTGGAAATATAAGCCACTATCTTACTTGGTAGTGGCTGTTTTTCTGTATTTTAATATATAGTATTAAATTTAGTTATATTATATGTTAAAATACATACTTGTTAACATATTTATTTAATTTTTAGGAGGCTAATAAATAGTGAAAAATATTTCTGAAATAACAAATACTCATCTTTGGCGTTATTTTAAAATATTTATAGGTTCGTTAATTGCAGGTTTGGGTTATAGTACATTTATTATCCCAGCGAAGTTACTTGCTAGTGGATTGAGTGGTATTGCGGTTATTGTTTATTACATGCTGGATTTACCAATCGGGTTACAGTTAATTATTTATAATATTCCAATTGTATACATTGCATATAAGGTTTTTGGTAAATTATATGCAGTAGATACTATTATTGGGACAGTAATGTTGTCTGTAGCTATTGATGCAACAAGTTTTATTGGAGATTATCATTTAGTAGATGATCCATTTTTGGCATCAGTTTTTGGTGGTGTATTAGTCGGTATTGGCTGTGGTATTGTATTTAGAGCGAACTCTAATGGCGGTGGTTTTGACGTTATTGGAGCTGTAGTAAAAAAATATTATTCTATTGACTTAGGGACTGTTGTTTTTGCGTTTAATTTAATTATTGTGTTAATAGGTATTTTCTTATTTAATGTGGAAATTGGTTTATATACTCTTATTAATATGTATATTGTTGGAGAACTTACAAATAAAGTAGTAGCTGGTTTTAATCGTAAAAAATTAATAATTATTGTATCTCCTTTTGCTGAAATCATGGCTGGAACAATTATGCAAAATTTAGGCCGTGGTGTTACTTATATGTATGGTGAAGGTGCATATAGTAGAGAAGAAAAGAAAATTATTTTTGTTGTTGTTAGTTTAACTCAAATCAGCAAAATAAAATTAATTGCTTCTGCAATTGATCCAACAGCATTTATGATTGTAACAGATACATCTGAGGTAACAGGTTATGGATTTACACTTAAAAATCCTAAAAAATTTGAACATAGAAAGATTGAAGAGAAAAAAATAGAGTCCAAAAAAACTACTTGAATATAAACAGAAAGAGGAACGATGCTAAGTGGCCGAAAAACTTAAATTGTATGGATTTAATAATTTGACAAAATCTTTAAGCTTTAATATTTATGATGTTTGCTATGCAAAGACCCCAAGAGAGCAACGCGATTATATTAAATATATTGATGAACAATATAATTCTGAGCGTTTAACTAAAATTTTAACAAATGTAGCAGAAATGATAGGTGCTAGAGTACTTAATGTGTCTAGTCAAGATTATGATCCGCAAGGGGCCAGTGTAACTATCCTTTTAGCAGATGAAAATATGCGTTTAGCTAAAAATGATGATAGTAATGTAGAATCTGAGGTGAGTAGTAAAACAGTATTAGGACATTTAGACAAGAGCCATATTACAGTACATACTTATCCAGAATACCACCCAGAAACAAGTATTGCTACGTTTCGAGTTGATATTGATGTTTCAACTTGTGGAGAAATTACACCTCTTAGCACGTTAGACTATTTGATTGGTAATTTTGATTCAGATATTATTACAATGGATTATCGTGTACGTGGTTTTACACGAGATGTTAGTGGCAAAAAACTATTTATGGACCATAAGATAACATCTATTCAAGATTATATTATGCCGGATACGTTATTAAATTATGATGCTATGGATATTAATGTATATCAGGCAAATTTATTTCATACAAAAATGTTAATTAAAGAACCTAAATTGAGTAATTATCTATTTAATACAGATATTTATGAGATACCACCAAAAACTAGATTGGAAATTAGCAATCGCTTACGTAGAGAAATGTTAGAAATATTTAGTGGTACAAATGTTTTTTAATTAATTAAATATAATAATAGATTTTAGAAGGCTGGTGAAATTATTGGATAGACAAGCACAAAAAAAGATGCCTGTTTTGGAAGCTTTAGAAAAGTTTAAAAAAATGCGAGTTGTTCCTTTTGATGTTCCAGGACATAAAAGAGGTAGAGGTAATAGAGCTTTATTAAACTTTTTGGGAGAAAAATGTTTATCGGTAGATGTAAATTCAATGAAACCGTTGGATAATTTATGCCACCCTATTTCAGTAATAAAGGAAGCAGAAGAATTAGCTGCAGAGGCTTTTGGTGCAGAACATGCTTTCTTTATGGTAGGTGGTACAACATCTGCTGTACAGACAATGATTTTAACAGCCTGCAAACGTGGAGATAAAATAATTTTACCTCGAAATGTACATCGTAGTGCTATAAATGCAATGATACTTTGTGGGGCTATTCCTATTTATATTAATCCTCAAATGGATAAACAATTGGGGATTTCTCTAGGAATGTCAGTTGACGACGTAAAAAAAGCAATTAAGGAAAATCCAGATGCTAAGGCTGTATTAGTGAATAATCCAACATATTATGGTATTTGTTCTAACTTAAAGGAAATTATAAAAGTAGCACATGAGCATAATATGTTAGTTTTAGCTGATGAGGCACATGGTACACATTTTTATTTTAATAAAAATTTACCAGTAGCAGCAATGCATGCAGGTGCTGATATGGCAGCTGTAAGTATGCATAAATCTGGGGGGTCGCTCACTCAAAGTTCGTTTTTACTTACTGGTAAAAATGTAAAGGCTGGATATGTTCATCAAATTATAAATTTAACGCAAACTACTAGTGGTTCATATTTATTGATGTCTAGTTTGGATATTTCTCGTTCCAATTTAGCAGTACATGGTAGTGAGATTTTTGATTTTGTTATTGATTTGGTAGGATATGCTCGTCAAGAAATCAATAATATTGGTGATTATTATGCTTATGCAGATGAAAAAATCAATGGTGATAGTGTTTATGATTTTGATATAACTAAATTGGCTATTTATACTTTACCTGTAGGTCTGGCTGGTATTGAAGTATATGATTTATTACGTGATGAATATGATATTCAAGCTGAATTTGGGGATATTGGAAACTTATTAGCGTATGTATCTGTAGGTGATAGAGCAAAAGATATTGAACGTTTAGTAAGTACTTTAGCTGAAATTCGTAGAAATTATAAAAAAGACCACAAAGGTATGCTAGAGGCAGAATATATTAGTCCAAAAGTAATGTGTGGCCCACAAGATGCTTTTTATAGTGAAAAAGTATCTTTACCTTTAGATGAAACTTGTGGCAAAGTTTGTAGTGAATTTGTAATGTGTTATCCTCCAGGAATACCTATTTTGGCGCCAGGTGAATTAATTACTCCTGAGATATTGGAATATATTCATTATGCTAAAGATAAGGGTTGTTCAATGACTGGTCCTGAGGATATGGATATAAAATATTTAAATGTAATCAAGGAGTGATAGATAGATGGATTTATGGTTCAGTGAATTGCATACACCATATGTGAAATTTTCAGTACAAATAGATAAACAATTACATTCTGAACAGACAGACTTTCAGCGTATAGATATTTTGGATTCAAAAGAATTTGGTCGTATGATGGTTTTAGATGGCTATGTAATGCTTACCGAAAAAGATGAATTTATTTATCATGAAATGATTGTACATGTACCTATGGCTGTACATCCAAATGCAAAAAGAGTGTTGATTATTGGCGGTGGCGATGGTGGTACAGCTCGTGAATTATTGCGTTATTCAACTGTAGAAAGTGTAGATTTAGTAGAAATTGATGAACGTGTAGTGGAAGTTTCACGAAAATATTTACAGCAAACTGCTTGTAGTTTTGATGATGAAAGATTACATTGTTATTTTGAAGATGGTTTGAAATTTATTCGTCATTGTCATAATGAATATGATTTAATTATTGTAGATTCTACGGACCCATTTGGACCAGGTGAAGGGCTATTTACAAAAGAATTTTATGGAAATTGCTATAAAGCTTTAAAAGACGATGGAATTATGGTAAATCAACATGAAAGTCCATTTTATGATGAAGATGCTTTTGCAATGCAACGAGCTCATCAACGTATTGTAAAATCATTCCCAATCAGTAGAGTGTATCAAGCACATATTCCAACATATCCATCAGGTCATTGGTTATTTGGATTTGCGTCTAAAAAATATCATCCAACTTTAGATTTTGATGCTAAAAAATGGAACTCTTTAGGATTAAAAACTCGTTATTATAATGCAAATTTGCATAATGCGTCATTTGCATTACCAAATTATGTAGAGGAGCTAATGGAAGATGTTGAAGAAAAACGTTGAGACTTTTTTAGGTTGTGATAGAGAATATGATGAATCACAGATAGTTTTGTTTGGAGCTCCTTTTGACTCTACAACCTCATATCGACCTGGTACGCGTTTTGCAAGCCGTACAATGAGAGCAGAGTCATATGGATTAGAAACATTTAGCCCATATTTAAACTTGGATTTAGAAGATGCTTATGTTTTTGATGGCGGAGATTTAGAATTACCTTTTGGTAGTGTAGAAAATGCCTTAAAAGATATAGAAGACTTTACAAGAAAAATTGTTAAAGATGATAAAATTCCTTTAATGATTGGTGGCGAACATTTAGTTACATTAGGAAGTGTGCGTGCCGTAGCGGAAAAATATCCAGATTTGCATATTATTCATTTTGATGCTCATGCTGACCTTCGTGATGATTATTTGGGAGCAAAATTATCTCATGCAACAGTACTTCATAGAGTATGGGATATTGTTGGTGATAATAAAATTTTTCAATTTGGTATTAGAAGTGGTGAACGTGCAGAATTTGCTTGGGGCAAAGAACATGTGCAAACTCAACGCTTTGGGTTTTCCGGATTAGAAGATGTAGTGGCCAAATTGGCTGATAAACCAGTATATTTTACTGTGGATTTAGATGTATTAGATGCAGCTGTTTTCCCAGGAACAGGTACACCAGAAGCTGGAGGAGTATCTTTTGAAGCACTTCGTCGAGCTATGAATTTAGTGGCTGCTGAATGTAATATTGTTGGTTGTGATATGGTAGAATTATCGCCACCTTATGACCATAGTGGGATTTCTACAGCTACTGCTTTAAAATTATTACGTGAATATTTACTAGCTTTAGATTATAATATAAACAGTAAATAAATTTCTAAAAGGGGGAATTTGCCAAATGGGTAAAGCTCTAATTATTGGTTGTGGTGGTGTAGCAAGTGTTGCTATCCATAAATGTTGTCAAAATAGCGATGTATTTGAAGAAATTTGTATTGCTAGCCGTACAAAAAGTAAATGTGATGCTTTAAAAGAAAAATTAAGTGGTGGTAAAACTAAAATTACTACTGCACAGGTTGACGCTGATGATGTAAATCAACTTATTAATCTTATTAATGAAGTAAAACCAGATGTAGTATTAAACTTAGCATTACCATATCAAGATTTAACAATTATGGATGCGTGTCTTGCAACAAAAGTTCATTATATTGATACTGCAAATTATGAACCACTTGATACTGCAAAATTTGAATATAAATGGCAATGGGCTTATCGTGAACGCTTTGAAAAAGCTGGAATTACTGCTCTTTTAGGTAGTGGATTTGACCCAGGTGTAACAGGCGTATTTTCTGCATATGCTATGAAACATCATTTTGATGAAATCAACTATATTGATATTTTAGACTGCAATGGTGGCGACCATGGTTATCCATTTGCAACAAACTTTAACCCAGAAATTAATATTCGTGAAGTAGCTGCAAATGGTAGTTATTGGGAAGATGGCAAATGGGTAGAAACAAAACCTATGGAAATTAAACGTGTATATAATTTCCCAGAAGTTGGCGAAAAAGATATGTATCTTTTACATCATGAAGAATTAGAATCTTTAGGTTTAAATATCAAAGGTATTAAACGTATTCGTTTCTTCATGACTTTTGGTCAATCTTATTTGACACATTTAAAATGTTTAGAAAATGTAGGTATGACATCTATTGAACCTATCGAATATGAAGGTAAAAAAATTGTACCTTTACAGTTCTTAAAAGCAGTTCTTCCAGACCCAGCAAGTCTTGGCCCTCGTACAGTGGGTAAAACAAATATCGGCTGTATTTTCCGTGGTAAAAAAGATGGCAAAGATAAAACATATTATTTATATAATGTTTGCGACCATCAAGAATGTTACAAAGAAGTTGGCTCTCAAGCAATTTCTTATACAACTGGTGTACCAGCAATGATTGGTGCAATGCTGGTAATGAATGGTACATGGCAAAAACCAGGTGTATATAATATTGAAGAATTCGATCCAGATCCATTCATGGATGCTCTTAATAAATGGGGTCTTCCTTGGCAGGAAAGCTTGAATCCTGATTTAGTAGACTAAGCTAGATTAGTAGCGTAAAATAATATATAAGCTTATAATAAGACAGTATGCTTTGGCGTACTGTCTTATTTAGATAAATTGAACAGATTGTAATTGAATAGATTGTAAAAGATAGAATTAATAAAAAAGTAAGGAAGTGATTTGGTGAAAATCGAAGAAAAATTACAAAATGTAGCAACTCCTAGTTATGTTATGGATGAGAAAAAACTTCGTGAAAATCTTGAAGTTTTAAAAATGGTACAAGAAAAAACAGGATGTCATATTTTACTTGCACAAAAAGCTTTTTCTATGTTTTATTTTTATCCTATGATGGGAAAATATCTTGCTGGTGCTACAGCAAGCGGGATTTTTGAGGCCAAACTTGCACATGAATTTATGAAAGATAAAGAAAATCATGTATTTTCTCCGGCGTATAAAGAAAAAGATTTTGCAGAAATTGTAGAGATTTGCGACCATATAATTTTTAATTCTTTTAACCAATGGGAAAAATATAAAAATATAGCTTTAGCTAAAGGTAAAGAATGTGGTATTCGTATAAATCCTGAATGTTCTACACAAGAAGGTCATGATATTTATGACCCTTGTGCAAAAGGTTCTCGTCTTGGTGTTACTTTAGCAAATTTTGATGAAACAAAACTTGATGGATTAAGTGGATTACATTTTCATACACTTTGCGAACAAAATTCAGATGATTTAAAGACTACTTTAGATGCTATTGAAGAAAAATTTGGTAAATATCTTTATAATTTAAAATGGCTTAATTTTGGTGGTGGTCATCATATTACTCGTGAAGACTATGATATTGACTTATTGATACAGTGTATTAATCATATGAAAGAAAAATATGATTTAGAAATTTATTTAGAACCAGGTGAAGCGGTAGCTTTAAATGCTGGTTATTTGGTTAGTGAAGTATTAGAAATTACGCATAATGATATAGATATTGCAATTTTAGATACTTCTGCTGCTTGTCATATGCCAGATGTATTAGAAATGCCATATAGACCGAATGTAATTGGTGCAGGAATGCCACAAGAAAAAGCATATACGTATCGTTTTGGTGGACCTACTTGTCTTGCTGGTGATATTATAGGTGATTATTCTTTTGCTAGACCGCTAAAAGTAGGAGATAAAATTATTTTCTGTGATATGGCGATTTATTCTATGGTGAAAAATAATACTTTTAATGGTATGCCACTTCCTGATATTGCAGTACTTCATGAAGATAATAGTATTGAAGTAGTAAAATCTTTTAGTTATGATGATTTTAAAATGAGATTATCTTAAATAAAAATAGATAAATAAAGATTATTTAAGCTAAATTTATTAGTTTAGATAATCTTTATTTTATTTTATGATGGATTGTATAATGAAGTGCGACACCTAAAAAAATAAAAAACTCATTATG
>CAUWIH010000011.1:0-47950 GCA_963558795.1 uncultured Megamonas sp.
ATTTTACTAACATAAACAAACTAAAGTTGTATTTTATATCACTAAAAAAATAGAGATAAAATATATCTTCTATCTCTATTTTTTCGCCCATTTATTAAATTTTTATAAATAAATTTTATTTTCCACCAAAACCATATGTTTTTTTTATCATTAAATATACAAAACAAGGTGCACCAATGAAAGAAATCAAAATGCCAATAGGTACTTCATTCATTGGGACTAAAGTTCTACATAATGTATCAGCTATTACTAAGAAAATTGCACCTAACACTGCACTAAAAGGTATTAATTTTACATGATTGACGCCAATTAGCATTCTAGTGATATGCGGAATAATAAGTCCTACAAATCCAATCATACCAGCAGAAAACACTACCATACCCACTAATAAAGCACAACCAATTAAAAAGCAATAACGATATTTTTCTAAATTTACACCCAAAGTAATAGCAGTATCATTACCAAATAGCATTAAATTTAAAATACGACTTTGTGTAAAAAAGAAAATTATTAATAAAGTTATCAAAGGTACAACAATATATAAATTTTCCCATCGAGTACCTGCAAAGCTTCCCATCATCCAATAAACCACAGATTTTATACCTTCGGCATTATTAGCAAAGTAAATGATAAAACTAGAAAACGCACTGCATAATGTACTTAAAGCTATACCCGATAGCAATAATTTAGTTGTATTACTTTTACCACCTAAATTGGCAATAAATAAAACTAAGATAGCAATGACTAATGCACCAATAAACGCAGAAATCCCAATGAAATTGTGTCCTAAGTATAAACCAAGATTAAAAAATATAGCAATCGTTGCACCAAGTGAGGCCCCAGAAGAAATCCCAATAATATAAGGGTCAGCTAATGAATTTTGCACAATAGCTTGCATGATTACACCACTTACCGCCAATCCTGCACCCACGATAATTACTAATAAAACTCTAGGTAAACGTAATAACCAAATAATATCATTCGTCATACCTTGTCCACTGGTGTTAAATATGAAATTATCATTAAAAACATTTCCTAAAGATTTAATAATATCCCCCAAAGATAAATATATCGTACCAACACTAATAGCCCATAAACTAACGCCAGTTAAGATAATAATTAATAATAAAAATAGTAAACTGTCTTTTATTGTACTTATATTTAATATATTTGTTGATAGATTGTCTGATTTATCCATGATAAGCTCCTATTGATTTAGTTATGTTCAAATTTGATATTCGGATAGGCAATATGTGCGATTTCAATTACACTTTCCACAAAATTTTGTGAAGTACAATTTAGGTAATTGCCACGTATATAATAGATTGTTTTATTTTTTACTGCTGGGATATTTTGATAAAGTGGATTATTTAAAATAGTTTCACGTTGAATATTTTTATCGGTGAGTAAAATAATATCAGCATCAGCATTTAATAATAATTCTTCAGGAAAAACACCTTCATAAATAATATTTTTATTAGCAAAATAGTTTTCTACACCAGCAAAATGACAAACATCACTAAATGTGCCCTGTTTACCTAATGGACCAAATAATGAAAGCAATATTACTTTTTTGGGAGAAGTTATATTATTTTGAGCTAATTGCAATTCAATATTTGATAATTTGTTTTTGGTAGTATTTAGGAGCATTTCTCCTCGATATTTTTCATCGACAACGGAACTTATTTCTTGTATTAAAGAAAAAATTTCTGGAATATTTGTAGGAATTTTACATACATAAACTTTTAATCCTAAACTGCGCAAAGCTTTTACGGTATTTAAATTATAATCGGGAACTAAGATTAAATCAGGTTGATATGCTAATATTTGTTCAATATTCGTGCTATTTACTCGACCTTGAATAGTTTTAGCCTTCTCACCAATAGTACTGATATTTTGGTCATCTGCTAAGGTAGACAAAGCAACAATTCTTTTTGTATCTACCAATTCACATAAAATCTCATCAATAGCCACATTCATACTCATAATACGTTGAGGTTTTTGACTAAATTCTAAAGTAGTATTAGTAGCATCTGTTACAGTATAAGTTATTTGTTGATTTTTTAGATTATTTTCTGGTGGTTTCATACAACCACTAAGTAAAAATACGATTAGTATTATGTATATACCAATTTTTAATTTTAAATTATTTTTCATGCCTATATCCTATCATTTTATTTACAAATTATTTTATTTATCTATAACATATTATCATAGATAAAAATAAAAACAACAACAAATACTAAAAAATTTATTAGCACTTGTTGTTGTTTTAGCTTAATTATTAAATATTAAAATAAGAATTTAACGCCTACATTGGCAGCCCAATCATGTTGGAAATCACCAGATAAACCTGTAGTCACATCAGCATATAATGTGGAGTATTCGCTCAAGTTTACACTTCCACCTAATGTTAATTCGCTCCAAGTATCACTTAAGTCAGATTTTGTGGATTTTAAGCCACCATCTTTGGCGAAGTATGTTGTTTCAACATCACCAGCGAATTCATGTGCTAAGTTGAGCATTGCATAGATATTACTATTTTCCATTTCTTTGCCTGCTTTTACGCCAATTCTACCTACCATGCTATCAAAAGCTTCTTGATGAATACTCATTACATCTTTGCCTCTATAAGCATTGTAATCATCACCATTTACTCTAGACCATGTAAGTTCTGCTTGTGGTTCGATATAGCTTCCGTTTTCTTGAGTGAAGCGTTTGCCATATTGAGCAGATAAGCTATACGCATTTGCAGAATAATCACCTGTTAATCTTTGGCTGATTTCATTATATACTTTATATTCATTTTTTACTTTACCAAATTTTGCAGAAAGATCTAAATAACTATTGTCTTCGTATTCTTTAGTAGCATAGAAACCTAATGCATATAAATTATTGTCTCCTGTACCATCAAGAAGATAATCTGCACTACCATCTTGATAATCAAAAGCAACGCCGGCACTCCAGCCATTAGCTAATGTTTTATCATAACCTAATTGACCAGCCCAATAGTTGTTTTTAATATTGATATTATTGCCTTCATATGTTGTTTTTCCACCATATGTTCTTGCCCAAATACCATCTTGTTCGCCATCACGTAATTGGCCTGTTCTAAAGAACATATCCGATGCTGTATCACGCCAAACAAGAAGAGAAGTTGTCATAGCACTTCTTGCACCACGCATCATGCTATTTTCATAATCACCAATATGATAATTTACATCATCACGCATGCTACCTGCTTCATAATGACCTAGACCATTTTCATCAAATTTAATATCGCCAACTTTGATACCAACAGAAGATGATGTTAAACCAGAAGCAATACCCACTTCACCTTGAAGATTTGTTTTGTCTTTATCTGTATATTCTAATTTCTGAGATAAAGCACTCAATGTATTTTCAATAGCAGTATCATTTTTCATGTCAATACCACTATTAGAAGTTACTAATTTGATAGAAGAATCTTTCTCTGCATGATTAATTACAGTATTACCTGCTTTATAATCATTTACATTAGTACCATTACCATCATGTTCATAAGCAACAACAGTATTACCACTATAATTGTTGATAGTTAAATCATTTTTATCTTTTTGTACAATATAGCCTGCATGCGCTTTATCTTTTCCACCTACAAAATTATCCACAACACTACCAGTAAATTGTGTATTTTCGCCATATTGTTCATTTACCCAACTTGCACCGTTGGATAAAGTCATAGATACTTCTCCTTTTGAAGGTGTTCCTGCTGTTTTATTTACAATAACACCTTCAAATGTAGAATCTGCTGTAGTGAAATTAACATTTACATCACTTTTATTAGTATCTTTACCTAATAAACCAATATTTCCTTTAATATTAACTGTTTGAGTATTATCTTGGTTGATATTAATAGTTCCAGATTTTGCTAATAAAGCATATTTATCTTTATTATTTTTATTTGTTTCGATTGTACCACCAGCAATATTTACAGTAGAACCACCACCATTAGCATATACACCTGTTCCGTTTACATTAACATCGACATTGCCTTTAATATCGACAAGTCCACCTTGTAAAATATAATTAGGGTCAGTAATAGTGCTTGTAGTCGAGTAAATGCCAACAGCATCTCCGTTATCGTTAGTTATACCATAACCACCATTTTCATCTCGCATAGTTACATTACCATTGATAGTAAGTTTACTATTACCAAATGTATAAATACCATTTACGTATTTATGACCATGTGCTTTGATATTCACATTACCATTAATATCAATAGTTGCTGGATTTCGAGCGTCATTATTGGTTTGTATTAAATAAATACCATTAGCTCCAGCTTTATTACCATCAACATTGATATTTAAAGTATTTACATCAATTTTTAATATATTATCAAAATTATGAATGCCATTTACATCATAAAAAAATTCTGAACCCTGATTATTAATAGATGGTTTTTCATTACCACTTACATTTAGATTTAAATTTTTACCTGTAGCGTTAATATTTAAATCGTCTAAGACATTAATACCTTTATCTATAGTATTTATAGAAGTATCTTGCTTAAATGTATATTCATTTTTTGTTTTATCATATACACCCGCATTAAGATATTCATTTTGATTATCGGGTTTTCCTGTTAATGTTGTAGTAAATGTATTTGTTGGAGTTACCTTTTCTTGTTGAACATCACTCATAGCAAATGTTGCTGGCATATATGCACAGCCAGTCACTAAACCAGTAGTGATAGCAACGGATAGTCTACGTTCCCATTTGTTCATAAATATTGCTCCTTATTATATATATTTGTAGTTATAAAAAATATAAACAAAACTATTATAATCTAAATTATATTTAATCATTTTAGTTATATTTATACATTTTATTTCCATACATTTATATTTTAATTTATTTGATAAATAAAATCTATATCTTTTAAGGCTTATTTTGACACTTATTAGCGACAGCATGCTAATTGTATATTTAATTTATTTTTTAAGTCAATTAAATTATCGTAACACAATTCATGTATTACATATTGGGGATTTATTTCTTGGATAAAGGCTTTTATTTCTTTTGTTGTAAAAATATCATGTTTATCAATTTGCGTAATATGTTGCCAAATCATTTTATCTTGTAAATTCTGTGGTTTTTTTCGCTTAAATGTTTGTTGATACTGCCCGGATAATGAACAATTTAAATGTATTCCCTGAATTAAATTTTTCCACTGTCCTAAATCTTTAATTGTCTTATTTAAAAATTTTATACCTTCTATTTGATTTTTTAAATTTACATTTGTATTCATTAAATGACCAGTATCAAGCATGATTCCTACATTTTTATAATTTAATCTTGTAAAAAAATACTCTATTTCTGTTTTATTTTTTAAAGTCAATCCAGGCCACCATAAATTTTCAAATAAAACTAACACATTTTCAGGTATTAATTTTGCCACTTCATTAAAAACTTCACTGCTAGCTAATAAAACCTCTTTATTTGTATAGTGAAAATTATATGTGAAAATTTCATCATTATTAGCTTCAGATACATGCCAAACTAAATATTGAGGATGTAAAGTTAATGCTTGGCAAATATTATTTTTTATTACTTCAATCCACTCGTATTTATTAGAAGCTTGATATATTTTAATTAATTGTTGTTTATTTTGGTCATTAAGAAAAATATGATTTAATCTGGTAGTATTTTCCCACCAAAAATCTAACCAATATGGCCAATAACGTAAATGTGTTCCTATTGTTAAATCTTTATATTTTAAATCTATATCATTACTATAAATTAGTTGTTCCATGCCATCTAAATTTAATGAATTGGTATATGTAGATAAATCTATTCCTAGCTTAATTAATTCTTGTTCATACCATTCAATATTACAATAATTAAATAGATGTTTTGTCATAATCATTCCCACTTTTATTTCTATTTATAAATATATATATTTTATCATTAATTTAAATTTTTACTATGTATAAAAGAGTAATAATAGATAGTTATAAGTATACAACTATCTATCTATTATTACTGCTATGATAATATAATTTTTGTATATTGACTATTTAAAACAACTAATTTTTTACATTAGAATAAGAATTTAACACCAACATTGGCTTCCCAATCGTGTTTAAAGTCTCCTGCTAATCCTGTTGTTACATCAGCATATAATGTGGAGTATTCGCTTAAATTTACACTTCCGCCTAATGTTAATTCACTCCAAGTGTCTCCTAAATCATATGTTGTGGATTTTAAGCCACCATCTTTAGCAAAATATGATGTTTCGATATCTCCGGAGAATTCATGTGCTAAGCTAATCATTGCATAAATATTGCTATTTGTCATTTCTTTGCCTGCTTTTACACCAATTCTTCCTACCATGCTATCAAAAGCTTCTTGATGAATATTCATTACTTCTTTTCCGCTATGAGCATCATAATCTTGACCATTTACTCTTGACCATGTGAGTTCTGCTTGTGGTTCGATATAGCTACCATCTTTTTGCGTAAAGCGTTTACCGTATTGTGCTGATAAGCTATAAGCATTTGCAGAATAATCGCCATCTAATCGTTGACCAATTTCGTTATATACTTTAAAGTCATTTTTTACTTTACCAATTTTTGCGGAAAGATCTAAATAGCTGTTATCATCATATTTTTTAGTAGCATAGAAACCTAATGCATATAAGCTATTATCGCCTGTGCCACCTAAAAGATAATCTGCACTACCGTCTTGATAATCAAAAGCTACACCGGCACTCCAACAATTAGCTAATGCTTTATCATAACCTAATTGACCAGCCCAATAACTATTTTTGATATCTATTTTATTAGTATCATATTCAGTTTTACCGCCGTATGTTCTAGCCCAAATACCATCTTGTTCGCCATCACGTAATTGACCTGTTCTAAAGAACATATCTGATGCTGTATCACGCCAAGAAAGCATTGATGTAGTCATAGCACTTCTTACGCCACGCATCATGTTATTTTCATAATCACCATATTCAACATCGCCATTTGGTTTGTCTGGATTTGGTTGTGGATTTGGTTTATCTGGATCTGGGTTTGGTTGTGGTTGAGGATTTGGTTTATTTATACCAGGAGTCATAGTACCTTCAACGTAATCACCTTGATGATTTTCTTTGAACTGAATATCTCCTACTTGAAGTGCTGCGCTAGAAGATGTTAAACCACCAGCAATTTGTACTTTACCTTTTAAGTGTGTATCATTAGCAGAATTCATATAATACAATTTACCAGCCAAAGCATTCAATGTTGCTTCTACTTTTGTTTTATCTTGCATATCTATGCCAGAATTATCAGTAGACATTGTTATTTCAGAACCAGTTTGTGCTTGACCAATAATAGTATTTCCTGCTTTATAATCAGAAATATTAGAGCCATCGCCTATATGTTCATAAATAATTATGCTACTACCGCTATAATCTTTGATAGTTAAATCGTGACTATCTTTTTGGAAGATTGTACCTGCGTGAGCTTTATCTATACCACCGACAAATTTGTTTACTACACTACCAGTAAATTCATTAGATACGGCTCCATAGCTTTCATTTACCCATGTAGCACCATTTGACATATAAAGATTTACTTTACCAGTGTAACCCTCAGCAATTTGTTCTTTTGTAAAGTTATTTACAATTACCCCTTCTAATGTGGAATCATTTGTAGATAAACCAAGATTGATAATTGTATTTTTCTCTTTTTCCTGTGGATTTATAGAGCCATTTAATACGCCAATATTACCTTTTAAGTTTACTTTATTTGTGCCTGCATTATCTAATTTATCATTCATATTCATGTTAATAAATCCAGATTGTGCTAATAAAGCATAGGATTCTACATCATCTTTATTTACTTCGATGCTACCACCTTTAATATTAATTGTTGAACCATAACCATTAGCAAAAGCGCCAGAACCATTTATATATAAATCTACATTACCATTAACATTAAGTGTAGCACCTTTTTGAATATTATAATCAGCACCTGCATATAATCCGCTAGAAGAATAATAATGGGTAGTACTTGAATCTTCACCATTATTATCTACACCATAAGCACCATTTTCGCCACGCATAGTTACATTACCATTAATTGTAAGTTCACTATTTCCAGCTGTATACACACCGAGAGCATATCCATGTCCATTTACATTTATATTAGTATTACCATTTATTACGGTAGTAGCTAATTTATCTTTACGATTACTAATAGCATGAATACCTTCTGCACGACCATCACTAGTTACTTTAACATTTATCGTATCAGCTGTTAAATCTAAATTTTTACCATCATTACTAATACCATAAGTATTATTATTACCAGCTGTAGTCATATTTAATGTACTACCTTGCGCATTTACAGTTACTTTATCAGTTTTAACATTAATAGCTGGTGCATTTTTAGATTTATCAATATTGATATTAGAATCTTTTTCAAATTGATAAGTGTTATCTTGTTTGATTACGCCAGCATAGAGATATTCAGTATCTACATCACGATTACCTGTAATAGATGTTGTAAAGTTTACTTCTGTTTGATGTTCTGGAATTTCAGGTGCTTTTGGTGGTACATAACTACCTTGACCATTTTCATCTTTAAATGTGATATCACCAGTTTTTAAAGCAGCACTAGATGAAGTTAAACCAGACGCAATCTGTACCGTACCATTTAGGTTTCTTTCACCATTTTTATAAGCATCATAATATAATTTCCCGGCTAATGTATTAAGTACACTATTTACCATATCTTCATCAGACATTGTAATGCCTGTGCTACTAGTAGAAAGCGTAATACCAGAATTTGCTTGGGCTTTATTTATAATAGTATTACCAGCTGTATAATGTTCAGCTTTTGTACCATCACCTGTATGTTCATAAATGACCATACTATGACCACTATAATTATCAATAGTAAGATTATGCGTATCTTTTTGGATAATTACGCCAGCATGTTCTTTGTCAGAGCCACCTACAAATTTGCTTACATAACTACCTGTAAATTCACCGAATAAATTGCCATATGTTTCATTTGTCCATGTAGCATTATTTTGTAAATAAAGGTTAATATTGCCATTTGTTTTATCTTTAAATGTATTTTGTAATACACCTGTTAATTTAGAATCTTTATTCGCAAGACCTAAATTTATAGTGGTGTTTTCTTCACCGACAAACATTTCTGGCATTACAGCGATATTACCTTTAATATCTACTGTATTTGTATTAGCAGCATTGCGCTGTTCATTCATATTAATATTTACTGTAGAACCGTCAACTGCTTCAATTGCATAATATTTACCTTGTGCGTCTTTATCAATTAAGATATTAGTATTACCTTCAAGATTTACTTGACTACCTGTACCTTTAGCTTTGATACCGCTACCACTAACAGCCATATCTGTATCACCTTTGACTGTAACAATACCACAGCCTTTTTCAGTAAAGATACCTGCTGCGTTTGTGTTAAAGATATATTCATCATCAAGTGATGGTGTGAATGTACCTATAATTCCCCAGCTGCCATCATCTTTTTTCATAGTTAAATTACCATTGATAGTAACTTGAGCATTATCTTTGGCATGAATACCATAAGCATTTCCTGTACCATAAGTAGGCTCTTTAGCTTCTACATTAAGATTTACATTACCATTTATATTTACAATAGATGCACCATTTCTGCTTTTACCATCTACCAAAATGCCTTCTGCTTTACTAGAATCAGTTGTTGCGTTTACTTTAATATTTAATTCTTTCGCATTAATATTTAAAGTTTGCGCTACATTATTAAAGATACCTTTTATACTATCTGTGCTACTATTAGTATTTAAGTTTAATGTACCATTTTTTGCATTTACATCAACATCTGTAGCTGTACCATTTGTTTGAGATAAATCAATAACAGCTTTATCTGGTGTAGTAATTGTAACATTAGCACCATCAGCAAAATTATATTTACCGTTTTCTGTTAAAATACCTTTATCTACATAAACTTTATCATTACCCATATTACCAGTAATAGGGGCAGACATATCTACTTTAGTTTCTTTTTGATAACTACCTTGACCTGTAGTTTTATCAAATTTTATATTACCTACTTTTAAAGAAGCTGATGAACTTGTTAAACCTTCAGCAATTTGTACTTTACCTGCCAAATTATCTTCGCCTGTTTTATAAGCATTGTAATATAATTTACCAGCTAAGTTATTTAATACTTGGGTTACTTTAGCATCATTAGCCATATCAATGCCATTACTTTGAGTGGATAACGTGATACCACTATTTTGCTTAGCGTTACCGATAATAAGATTTCCAGCAGCAAAATCACTACTATTTGTACCGTCGCCAGTATGTTCATACATTACTACAGTATTGCCACTATAATTTTTAATATTTAAAGCATGTTTATCTTTTTGATAAATATATCCTGCTGTATTTTTGTTAGTACCACCAACAAAATGATCAATACTGCTACCAGTAAAGTTATCATTCATATTAAGAGTACTTTCATTAGTCCAAAGAGCACCATTTGCTACTAAAAGATTTACTGTACTATTGGCATCTTTTTCAACAATACCGTTAAATGTAGATTTGTTAGTATTTAAAGCTACGCCAACACTACCCTTTTCATCAGCTTTGATATTTCCTTGAATATTTACATCACGTTTATCGGAAGTAGCATGTATATTTTGTTGGCTATCTATTTCAGCATTTACTAAAATATTACCTTCACGAGAATAAATTGCATCATTATCATGGGCAACTAACTTACCACCACCGATAGAAATGTTGCCACCAAAGGAGCGAATTGCATTACCACCATTAGCTACATCAATATCTACAAGACCTTTGACATCTATTTTTGCAGAACCTGAATTTTTATTAGCATAAATACCGGCATATACATCAGTACAGTTATCAAAACGAATTTTTACAGCATTTTCTGGATTATCATCATTATTGATAATTAAATGTGCATTACCTGCACCATTATCCCAAGCACCTTCAGATGGCATACCAACAACATAAATACCGCTACTATATGCAGAATTTTTGATATTGATGTCTAAACCTTTTATATTATTTATATCTAAAGTTTCACTTTCAACAATAATACCATTAGCACGCATATATTGACTTACAGAGTTTTTACCATCAGCTACTAATGATAATTTATGACCTGTCATATCGATAGAGCCATTACTTGTACCAGCCCAGTTGATAACACCAAATCCATGTTGATGAGCATTGGATTTATCGCCTTGACCAAAAGAAATCACTGCATTAGTGTCAAATGTATAATGTCTATTACCATCACTTACATACTGGTCTTTCCAATATTTTTGTTGGCTATCACCCATGTAATTATCTTCAATAATTTGATGATCATATGTTCTAATTTCTGAGTCATCTGGTTTTACATAACTACCTTGACCTGTTTGTTCATTAAATGTGATATTTTGAACGTGAAGTGCAGCAGAGGAACTAGTCAATCCAGAAGCAATTTGTACTTTACCTTTAAGATTTCTTTCACCTGTAGTATAAGCATTATAATACAATTTACCAGCTAAAGTATTAAGTACACTATTTACCATATTTCTATCAGACATAGTAATACCATTACTATTTGTAGAAATAATGATACCTGAATTTTCCTGTGCATTTTGGATAATAGTATTTCCTGCTGTATAATTTTCAGCTTTTGTACCATTTCCTGTATGTTCGTAAATAACCATACTATGACCACTATAATTACCAATAGTGATATCATGGCTATCTTTTTGATGAATTACACCAGCTGTTTTTTCGCTATCTCCACCAACAAATTTATCTAGTTTACTACCTGTGAAGTTTCCACCACCCCAATTACTTGGGAGTTCTCCATATAATTCATTATTCCAAGTTGCACCATTGCTAAGATATAAATTAGCAGAACCTGTAAATCCATTAGTAGTGTCTTTTTCACTAAATCCATTAGCAATAACACCATTTAAGCTAGATTTATTAGTAGCAAGACCAATATTTACTACTGATTCTTTATGATTTTCAGTATTTATCATAGAACCACTAGTTAAACTTACATTACCATTGATAACTAAATCATTATTTAAAGCAGTACTATTATTTTTATCCATATTTAGATTTACTGTACCACTTTGCACACCAATAGCAAACGCACCATTTGGTTTATCTTTATCTACATTGATAATGCCACCGCCATTAATATTTACAGTAGAACCATTACCATTAGCATAAATACCATTACCTTGTAAATTTACATTACCATTTACATTGATTGTACTACCTTGCTGTAATTTTTGATTGCCACCAGCATAGATTGCACCATCACTATAATAATTATATTTGCTTTGTGGTGAATTTGTATCTTTTACATTGAAATTCATATCACCGTTAATAGTTAATTCACTACTACCAGAACTGTGTAAACCAATGGCATTTTTACTACCTGTTGCATTGATATTTACATCAGCATCAATTTTAGTCACTATTTTATTAGCCGAATCTGTTCCCGTAACTGTGATACCTTCTGCTCTACCTGCTGTATTATTGACATTAATATTTAATTTGCCAGCAGTAATGGTAGTATTTTTATTAGTGGAATTAATTGCAGATAATGCGTCTGTTGTATTACCATTTACTTTAACATTTAATTTTTTATTAGTAGCATCAATATTTACATTTTCTTGAGCATTGATTGCAGATTTATCTGTAAGTGCAATTGTAGCATCTTTTGTAAATAAATAAGTGCCATTTTCTTGTAAAACACCTGCTTTAGCGTAATCTATATCTACTGTTTTATCCCCAGTTATTTGACTAGAAAAATCTAAACGACCATAACTACCTTGACCTGTTTTTTCATCAAAAACAATATTTTCAATACGTTTAAAAGCTGATGAACTTGTTAACCCAGAGGCAATTTGTACTTTACCATTTAGGTTTGTTTCTTGTTTATTAATATAGCCAGTATAATACAATTTACCAGCTAAAGTATTTAATACTTCATCTACTTTTTTTACATCTGTTGTATCAATTCCTGTAGAATCTGTATACATAGTCAATGAAGAATTTTCTTTAGCATGATTTACAATAGTATTACCTGCTGTATAATTATCTGCTTGACTACCATCACCAGTATGTTCATAGATAACTACAGTATTGCCACTATAATTATTTAAAGTCAAATCATGTGTATCTTTTTGTTTAATATAGCCCGTATTAGCTTCAGAATCTCCACCAACAAAATTATCTACAACACTACCAGTAAATGAATCATCTACAGTTCCATAAACTTCATTAGTCCATGTAGCGCCTTTAGCCAAATTAAAATTGAAATTAGAATTATTATTATTTTTATGTACTATTACACCATTTAAAGTAGATGTAGCAGTAGACATATTCATACTTATTGTACTATTATCACCTAATAATCCAATATTCCCAGAGATATTACTTGTATGTTGTTCTGGATTTGTTTTTTTATTAACATTTACAGTACCGCCATTACTAGCAATCGCATAATTGATATTATTAGCACTTTTATCAACAGTAATATTTGCTCCTTGATAAAGCTCAACCGTAGCTTTATCATTAGCTAAAATACCTGTACCATTTGTTTTGACAGTAGTATTTCTATAAACTTTAATATCATTTGTACCTTTATCAGCTAAAATCCCTACAGTTTGGAAATTACTAGTATCTTCCCCATTAGCTTCAATTTTCAAATCACCATTAACGTTAATTTGAGTATTACCACCACCTGCATATAAACCATTAGCACCTTTTTTACCATGAACATTGATATTTACAACACCAGCTCTAGATATTTCATGATCAAGATCAAATTCTCCAGCTAAATTGATAGTAGCTTTTCCTAATAAACCAGTAGCATCATTTCGTATATATACACCTTCAGCTCGATTATCACTTTGGACATCGATATTTAATATAGGTGAATTAATATTTAAACTTTCAACAGTAGGAAATAATTGACCACTAAGTTTTTTATCTACAATTTTTCGTATACCAAAACGTTCTTGATCTCCATTACTATCTACACGTAGATTTAAAACATTATTGTCTCTAATTTTAATAGCATCAAAGCGATCTTTATCTGATAAATTATCAATAGCTGCTTGACCTTGTGTACCGATATGAATAGTGTCATTATCTGAAAACGCAAAACTACCATCATATTCATCAATAATACCAGCATAAGCATCACTTTTAGGGTCTCCAGTAAATACATCGGTATAAGTTTTAGCTTTAGTTTGTGAAATTGGTGTAGATTGCGTTTCAGTAGCACTAGTATCAGCAGCTTCTGAATATGCACTCCAATTCAAAATGCTTAAAGCTAAGGCTGTCGCCATATATTGCTTTTTTAAGCGCATGTAAATTTCTCCTTATATTGATTATTTATATAGTTAATAATTAATATTTAAAATTGATATCAGCTTATATATCAGTATTAAAATTATTGAATATTCCAAAAATATGTTTAGAGAAAGCTGTTTTAAACAACTAGTTAAAGTTATTCAAAACAGCTTTTTTGTTATCTATAATTATTTTAAGGATTTTACGACTTCATCAGTCAAATCTTTACCACCAAAAACCATCATGTTGCTATTTACAATACTATCTACTTTATTAGCTTTTGCTACTTTTTCAATAGCTTTACCAATAGCTTTTTGTACAGGTTCCATTTTGCTATTTTCAAATTCTGCTAATTCTTTATTTAATTTTACTTGCAAATCTTGTCTTGCTTGCTCGTCTAAAGTTTTTGCTTGTTCGTTAAAAGAATTTTGTAAAGCAATTTGTTTATCGCTGATTTCTTTGGCAATATTTTCAATTCCAGGATAACTACTCAAAATAACTTGTGTATTAATATAAGCTACTGTAGCTGTGGTAGCAGTTGTTGCTTGTGGTGCTGCAAAAGTAGTAGCAGATACACCAAAAGTTAAAGTTGCTGCTGTCATTAAAGTTGCGATTAATTTTTTCATAGAATTACCTCTTTTCGTATTTGTTTTTTATTTTATTTTAATTAAAAGTTATATTGCATACCCAAAATAAATGTGCGACCAGGCATAGAATACCAAGCATTTGGATTGCCATTCCAAATAACATCTGTATGTTCAGCCCATAATGTATCAAAGAGATTTTCTACTTTGAAATAGAAGGTCATATCTTCTGTTGGTGCATAATTTACACTTAAATTGTAAACACCATAATTATCTTTTGGCCAACCATCTTTGAAATTAGGATTTACTCTACGCATGAAATAGAAACCATTTAATCCGGCATTAACTTTTTTATAGTCATAATAAACACCAAATGTAGCTACATCTTTTGGAGAATATCCCATTGCATAGTTTTTATCACCAGGAGTATATTCATATAAATGGGACCAACCGAGATTTAGATTCCAATGTTCACCTAATTGAGATAAATACTGTGCATTCCAACCACGAGCAATACCACCATCATAGTTTTGATATTGTCCATCGCCATCATAGCCAATGCCTCTATCTGCTTCAGTTTTAAACCAATTTAGTGTAAAAATATTATAATCATCGAATTTCTTATTATAACCGATACTTGTAGTTCTACCATAAGCAGGTGCTAATTTAGCATTACCATATTTAGGGTCAGAGATTTGTTCTAAACTTGGTAAAATATAGTAATCACTACGACCAGCATAAATACTATCATTTTCTGTAATATCATAACTTAATTTATAACTTTTAGATGTATGATGATCATATTCAGGACTATATTTATCACCATTTGGCATATCATAGCGAATACCGCCAGATAAAGTCCAATTAGGAGCAAATTTCCAATCATCTTGAATGAAATAAGAATAGTTTTCTAGCCAACGATTAGCTTTGATAATATTACCATCTTGATCATAACCTGCTCTACGTAAAGCATTATTGTGACCTTTAGAATAATCTAAACCTAAAATGATATTATGTACGCCATCATTAAAGTTTACTTGATCACTAATAAAATTATACGTATAGTCGCTAGTCACTGCATATGGACTAGAAACTCTACCGCCTGGATTGCCTTCTCCTTCAGGTTTTCCATAAGAAGTTTTAATTTTATTATGTCTATACACGAAAGTATTTGACCATTTATCATCCATAGTATAATCATGTTTTAATGTAATACTATCGGATTTGTAATATCCTTCAAAAGGCCCTTTATAGATATAGTCCATACCACTATATCTAGTATCTGTTTTATCATAATTAATAGTTAATTTATTTTTATCATCAAAATCATAAGTAAATTTAGTACCAGTATTTTTGGAGTTTGTATGCCCAACCCAAGTATCACCATTACCATCTTTTGTATCGCCAATAAAAGAACGATTATGATACACATGATAGCCAAATTTTCCTTCTTTACCTTGAGTACTAAATTTAAAACTATCTTTACCAAAGCTACCGTTAGAAATATCAATTGTAGATTTATTACCTGTAATTTCACGGGTAATGATATTAATTACGCCACCTTTAGCCCCATTACCATATGAAGTCGACGCTGCACCACGTAAAATTTCAATACGTTCAATATTATCCATATTAGATAATAAAGAAGTATACGCATATCCAGCATTATTTGGTCCTTGAAAATCTGTAATACGCACACCATCTACTAAGATAACTACATCTTTACTACCATTTATACGAATACCACTAAGATTAGCATTTAAGCCATTTGTACCATAATTGAGAAATTGTACACCAGGTACAGTTCTTAATGCTTCTTCAACTGTAGACATATACATTTTTTCAATTTCATCACGAGAAACAACACTAATATCCGCTTTAGCCTCTGTGATACTTTCTGGTATACGACTAGCAGTAACTACCATTGGTTCAAACGTAAATGCATCTAGATTTGTTTTATCATTAGTAGCCGCAAAAGCACTATAAGAGCTACCCATTGTAGCTATAGCAGTCAATATTGCTACAGTTAATTTAGCAGTTTTTTTATTTGATGATATAGTGGATTTCATCTTAGAATTAATCCTCCCAAACTTTTTTCATTAAATCAGAGTAATTATCTTGTAAATGTAAAATAATTTGATCAATTAAAGCAATAAATATTGCTGGTTCAAAATTATTATCTAAAGCAGTAACATTACAATTTAATACAATATTTCCTTGAGAATTAATAAAATAATTTAACATACTATATTTTTCATTTAATTCATTTAAGAAAGGTAAACATTTTGCTCTTTTTTCTTCAGGAATAGTTACTAAATGTACTTGAATAAAGCTATAAATACTATTATTAAGCACAATAAATACTGGTAAATTTTGACCTTCAATGTTTAATAAACTACGGAAAATTTTATGCTGGTCTGTTTCGTCGGCAATTTGAATACCTTTTACATCAGCTTGTTCGATAAATGCTTTTAATGCTTCGAATTTTTTATTTAGAGCACTTGTAGCCGTATTTGCTGTATTTTCAGTAACAGTTTCTTTTACTGTAATATTTTCTTTTTTATTTGTCATTTGAATTACCTCACCTTATCATATGTATAAAGTGATAATAGCTAGTTAAATAGTTAAAAATACTTACTAACTATTATCACTTTTATAATTTATGATTTATATTTATTATATTTTTTTATTTCTTAGAAAAGACTAAAATAAGAATTTAACACCTACATTAACTTCCCAATCATGTTTAAAGTCACCAGATAAGCTTGTAGTTACATCAGCATATAATGTAGAATAATCACTTAAGTTTACACTACCGCCTAATGTTAATTCGCTCCATGTATCTCTCAATCTATAATCTGTAGATTTTAAACCACCATCATTAGCATTGTATGTTGTTTCAATATTGCCAGAGAATTCATGTGCCAAGCTAAGCATTGCATAAATATTGCTATTTGCCATTTCTTTACCAGCTTTTACACCAATTCTACCTACCATACTATTGAAAGCTTCTTGATTGATATGCATTACATCGCCATTACTATATGCGTTATAATCTTTGCCATCTACTCTTGCCCATGTAAATTCTGCTTGTGGTTCAATATAGCTACCATCTTTTTGTGTAAAGCGTTTACCATATTGAGCTGATAAACTATAAGCATTCGCAGAATAATCGCCATCTAAGCGTTGACCAATTTCGTTATATACTTTAAAGTCATTTTTTACTTTACCAACTTTTGCAGAAAGATCTAAATAACTATTATCATCGTATTCTTTAGTAGCATAGAAACCTAACGCATATAAGCTATTATCACCTGTACCACCTAAAAGATAATCTGCACTACCGTCTTGATAATCAAAGGCAACACCGGCACTCCAGCCATCAGCTAATGTTTTATCATAACCTAATTGACCAGCCCAATAACTATTTTTGATATTTACATTATTGCCATCATATTCAGTTTTACCGCCATATGTTCTTGCCCAGATACCATCTTGTTCACCATCACGTAATTGACCAGTTCTAAAGAACATATCAGATGCTGTATCACGCCAAGAAAGCATTGATGTCATCATTGCACTTCTTGTACCGAGCATCATATAACTTTCATAATCACCAGTATTATAGTTTATTTCATCACGCATACTACCAGTTTCATATTGACCTATACCTTTATCATCAAAAATAATGTCTCCAACTTTGATACCAGCAGAAGATGATGTTAATCCAGAGGCGATACCTACTTCACTTTGAAGATTACCGTCCGCATGTTCTGTATACTGCAATTTTTGTGCTAAAGCACTAAGTGTTTTTTCAATAGCAGTATCATCTTTCATATCTATTCCCTTATTATCAGTTACTAATTTGATATAAGAGTCTTTATTAGCATGATTGATAATAGTATTACCAGCTGTATAATCTTTTAAGTCAGAACCATCATTTTGATGTTCATAAGCAATAACAGTATTTCCACTATAATCTTTTATAGTCAAATCATGAGTATCTTTTTGTAGAATATATCCTGCATGTGCTTTATCAGTACCACCTACAAATTTATCTACAACACTACCTGTAAATTCTTTAGCACCCCAGCCTGGAACAAGTTCACTATATACTTCATTAGTCCATGTAGCACCATTAGATACATACATATTCACTTGACCCGTAAATCCATCTTTAATATTTTCTTCGCTAAAGTTATTTTCTACAACACCATTAAATGTAGAATCTTTAGTAGATAAACCTAAATTAATAATGGAATCTTTTTCTGGTTCATTTCGATTTACTGCACCATTTAATACACCAATATTACCTTTGATATTTACTTTATGTGTAGATGCACCATCTAATGTGTCATTCATATTCATATTGACAAATCCAGATTGTGCTATTAATGCATATTGACCTTCACGATCTTTATTTATTTCTATAGTACCACCATCAACATTAATTGTAGAACCTGCACCATTGGCAAAAATACCAGAACCATTTACATAAAGGTCTACATTGCCATTTACATTGATAGTAGCACCTTTTTTGGTTTTAAAATCTTCAGTGGCATAAAGTGCATGACTATTGTAATAACCATAGCCTGTATTTTTATCATCTATACCATAAGAACCATCTTTTTCGCGCATAGTTACATTACCATTAATTGTAAGTTCACTATTACCAGCTACATATGCACCAATGGCTGTTCCTACACCATTTACTTTAATATTTACATTACCATTGATTGTAGTTGTTGCTTTTTTATCTGCACTATTACTTAAAACATGAATACCTTCAGATCTAGCATCACCATTTACTTTAATATCAATATTATCAGCAGTAATATTTAGATTTTCTTTATTTTCATTTTTGATACCAGTGCCTAAAGTTGTTAAATTCAAGTTACTGCCTTTGGCTTCGATAGATAGATTATCTATTTGGGCATCTACAGCTGGAGCTGTTTTGTCAGCAGTAATATTGATATTGGAATCTTTTTCAAAGATATATTTGCCATTATCTTTGCGTACACCATTGTAAACATATTCCAAATCTTTTTGTTTATCACCAGTAATTGTTGTTGCAAAATTGATATTAGTTTGATGTTCAGGAGGATCAACAAATTGACCACCATTTACATTTGTACCTTTACCAGTATTTTTATCAAATACAATATCGCCTGTTATCATTGCTGCACTTGAAGAAGTAAGACCAGATGCGATTTGTACTTTACCACTAAGATTTGTTTCACCTTGAGTATATGCAGTATAAGTTAATTTTCCAGCTAAAGCATTAAGTACATTTCCTACTTGTGTACTATCAGTCATCGTAATACCTTTATTATCAGTAGAAAGTGTAATTTCTGAACCTGCTTGAGCTTTATTTATGATAGTATCGCCAGCTTTATAATCAGTAGCTTTTGTACCATCATTTTCATGAGCATAAATAATTGTAGTGTTACCACTGTAATTATTGATATTTACATCACTATTTCCAGCATTTGTCATATCAATAAAGCCTTTATTGCCATTAAAATTATTAATTTTGCTGACTTTATCTGTTTTATTAGTATTATGCCAAATAGCATCTGTACCTAAGTTTAAGTTGAATTTATCGCTAGTACTGTAACCATTCCAAGTAGCACTAGTTGTCATATCCACATCCATAGCACCTTGACTATTACCAGTCCAATTTGCCCCATTAGACATGAATAAGTTCACTTTTCCGCCTTCTGCTGTAGTGTAATTACCCTTCCAAGAAGAATCATTAGTACTTAAACCAACACTAACAAGACCTTTGTTGCCCATACCACCAGTTGTAGCGATATCGCCTTCGATAATAGTTTTATTAGTTCCTGCACCAATAACATTACCTTTTTCATCTTTTTTTACATTGACATTTACAATACCTGTATTTTGAGATTGGAATTCACCATAAGCACGAATAGCATAAGCAGCACCATTGATAGCTTTGATACTGCCGCCACCAATTTCGATTGTAGATGCTACGGCACTTACTGCTTCATTGGCACCTTTTCCATCACTCATATCACCATCGGCTACAACATCTACTAAACCATCAATCACAATACTAGATGTAACGCCATTTACACCATTCATGGATTTTATTACTGCTGCATTAGCTTTATTAGTAGAATCAGCACGAACAACTAATACCTTATCTTGTAGATTTTCGCCACCATTATGAATATGAACTTTACCACCAGCATTTACAAATACAGCAGCTGTCTGACCAGCACCAGTACTTTCTGCATGAATATTCATTTTACCAGCATTATTTATTTCTACTGTACCATTTCCAATTGCTGTAACACCTGTAGTATGTGTATTAGATGTTGTATTAATATCTAATTTATTATTTTGTAAATCTAATACAGTATTTTTATCTTTAGCTCCAGAAACGGCAGCACTAATATTTGGTAACCAAGCTCCACCTGCAATTAATTTACTGCCAGTTGTAATACTAGTTTGTGGTTGCGTAAATTTATATGTGCCATCTTTTTGTAATACACCCGCATCAGCATATTCTTTATCGGTATCTTTATTGCCTGTGATAGCTGTAGTAAATTCTGTTTTGGTTTGACCTACAGGAATATCATTTGCATAACTACCTTTACCACTATGTTCATCAAAAGCAATTGAGCCAAGTTTTAATGATTGACTTGAAGATGTAAGACCAGATGCGATTTGTACTTTACCATTAAGATTTTTTTCGCCATGGGTATACGCAGTATAAGTTAATTTTCCAGCTAAAGCATTAAGTACATTACTTATTTGCGTATTGTTAGACATATCAATATTTTTATTACTTGTGGAAAGTACAATACCAGAATTAGCAGCTGCTGAATTTATTACGATATCCCCATCACTGTAATCACTTGCTTTGCTTCCGTCATTTTGATGGTCATATACTACTACGGTATTACCACTATAATTTTTTATATCGATTTTAGCAGCATCATTTTGTAAAATATATCCAGCATTATCAGGTGTAGAGCCTCCAGCAAATTTATTAACATGAGAAATACCATCATAGCTACCATAATGTTCTACACTAGGATCTGGCATATTTGTGTTATCAAGACCATTTGTTTTGGACATAGCTTGATGATTCCATGTTGCTTTATTTGATAAATAAAGATTTACTTCACCAGCTTGCTTTGCACCACTATTATCAATTACACCTGTCCAAGATGAGTTTTCTGTAGAAAGTCCTAAATTTATTTGACCACTACGATAGAAGTATGGATCGCCACTACCATTATCATCTTTCATGCTAATGATATTGCCTTTAATATTTACATCATGATTATTGGCAGCAGTATTATCTTTATTCATATTGACATTGATAGTGCCACCAAAGTTTGCTAAAGCATAATATGCTTCTTTTTTGGCTTTATCTTCTGGTGTTTCAATTTTTATATTGCCACCATTTAGATTTATGGTAGATAGCTTATAATCATCGTTTACTGTATTAGATTTGGTAAATGGGTCAGTTACCACAGCATTACCTTTTACTGCCAAATCCACATTACCATTGATATCAATAGTACTACCATCACTCATATTTAATCTAATACCACTAGGAGCCCATCTTGCCCCTGTATAATTAGGCGCACCGTCTACAGCACCACCAGGGCCATAGTTTCCGTGAATATTATTGGATGTAATACCCCAACTACCATCAGCTTTACGCATAGTTACATCGCCATTGATAGTCAAATGAGTTTCCGCACCATCGCCTGTTCCACTTTTAGAGACACTAATACCTGCAGTGGAATAATCTGCATGAGCTTGAATATTTAAATTGCCATTAATTGTAACATTTGATTTATCTGTTATTGATAAACCTGAGGTATTAGCAAAAGCATTAGGTATACTATTTGTATTTTTTAAATTTAAAGTACCACCATTAGTGTTAATTTCTACATTAGAGTTTGCTTTTAAATTTATTGCATCTTTATTATTTAATGTGATGGAGTTATCGCCTTGAAAATTATAAATAACTTTACCATTACTATCTTTAACTACTGTATTACCGTTATTTAACCAAGAATTGTCTTTTTCATTACCAGTTATTTGATTTGTATAATCTGCAGCCAAAGCCGATGGAGAATATATACAACCTGTCATTAGTCCAGTACTAATTGCAATAGCTAAACTACTTTTCCATTTTCGATTTTTCAAATCAGTTAACCATTTTGAACTCATTTTTATCTCTCCTAATTAATATTTTCTAATTTGAATGTATATAAAAATTCTTCACAATACATTCATTGGTTAGAATTATGTATATATTGTTTTATGCAATAAAAAAAGGACTGTTGTTATACAGTCCTTTGGTCATAACTGCACAACAAAACAGTGCCAATAAAATACTTAACATAAAACAAAAATGCCCAAGTATTTATTGCACCATTCAAACTCGTACTGCGCAAGTTATGAATAATTTAATGGCGCTCTGACTAAGATCATCATGATATTATCCCTTTGCGAGAGGATAACGATAATATCATTCCCAACACAGTTGCGGTACAGCTCTGGAATTTCACCAGATTCCCCATATAAAAATATTTACTTTTATTTTGATATATGTATTCAAAACATATCAGAATTATAATAAAAATATAAATGAATACACAAATATATTAATTATAATAAATATAAATTAATGTATGTAAGATAATGTATAGTTCTATATTTTGTGATAAAAAAATCACCTATAAAATAAAAAAAACACTTTTTTTGGGTAAAAAAAGTGCACTTATACATATACATATTTTTCACCGTACCGTCGCTCGCAGTAACTTTTATTGGCTACTAAAATTAGGCAGTTCTTCTGGCTCTGCTTCATCGCTTATCTTGCCTTCCCAGTTTCCCAGTGACATTGTTAAGACTCGCTCCGCATTACAGCTACGGGATAGCACAGGTATTTCACCTGTTTCTCTATTAAGTATTGCTACACCTAATTTTCAATATTTTATTTTTATTAACTTATATGCAATATTTATCTATTACATATCTGCATTATAAAATAATAAAATATACCTGTCAAGGAAAATTTAATTTTTTATTAATAAAGTTTTAAGCTAAATATAATAAAATTTCTTTAATATCTTTGATTCTATAATGAATATGAGGATAAGAAAACTTGTTCTTATCCTCATATTCATTAAAATCTATTATTTATTCTTCTTCATTATGTTTTTGGTCAAAAAGTGCAGCGGCAAAATCATTGGCTACGAATGGACGTAAATCATCCATGCCTTCACCTACACCAATCCATTTTACAGGCATACTAAGTTCAGATTTTAGACCAATTACTACACCGCCTTTGGCTGTACCGTCCAATTTTGTTAATACTAATCCAGAAATTGGTGCAGATTTTGTAAATAAATCAGCTTGGCTAATAGCATTTTGCCCTGTTGTAGCATCTAAAACTAATAATGTTTCATGTGGTGCATCTGCTATTTCACGTTTTATTACACGTTGAATTTTGTTTAATTCAGTCATTAAGTTTGCTTTATTGTGCAAACGACCTGCTGTATCAATAATTAATACATCAACTTTTCTAGCTACTGCTGCTTTTACTGCATCAAATACTACTGCTGCTGGGTCAGAACCTTCTTCATGTTTGATTACTGGCACATCTACGCGTTGTCCCCAAATCTCTAATTGGTCAATGGCTGCAGCACGAAAAGTATCAGCAGCTGCAAACATTACAGATTTTCCCTGTTCTTTATAATATCTGCCTAATTTACCAATAGTTGTGGTTTTACCTACACCATTTACGCCAATAACCAAAATAACAGTAGGGCCATTTTCTGCCATATTAATTTCATCAGAGCCTTCATTTAACATTTTAGTTATACGATTTATTAAAAACGGTTTTAAATCTTCTGGAGTATTGATTTCTTTCTTTTTAATGCCTGCACGTACATCATCCATTAGTTGAATAGAAGTTTTTACCCCTACATCAGCTTGAATTAAAGCATCTTCTAATTCGTCTAATAAATCATCATCAATATCAGCATAACCAATAATTACTTTTTCAATTTTTTCAGTTAAAGATTTACGTGTTTTGGTAAGTCCTTCTTTTAATTTACTAAAAAATCCCATGTTTTAACCTCTTTCCTCAAAATCTTCCAAACGAACAGAAATTAATTTAGATACCCCTGCATCTTCAATAGTTACGCCATATATTACATCTGCCGATTCCATTGTTCCTTTGCGGTGAGTAACTAATATAAATTGTGTACGCTGAGCATAATCCTTTAAAAATTTTGCAAAACGTTTTACATTCGCTTCATCAAGTGGCGCATCAATTTCATCAAGTACACTAAATGGCGCTGGATTATACGTAAAAAATGCAAATAACAATGCTATTACGGTAAGTGTTCTTTCTCCACCAGATAATACTGCCAAATTTTGTGGTTTTTTATCAGGTGGTTCTACCTCAATTTCTATTCCAGAATTTAAAATATCATCTTTATTCGTTAAAATTAATCTAGCATCTCCGCCACCAAATAAACGTTTAAAAATATCATTAAAATACACTTTTATTTTAGCAAAAGCTTCACCAAATTGCACTGACATTGTTTTATCTATTTGTTCAATAATCTTTAATAAATCCTCTTTGGCATTGATTAAGTCTTCAATTTGCTTATGCATAAAAATATAGCGTTCATTTAACGTTTCATATTCATTGATAGCATTAGGATTTACTTGCCCAATTTCTTTTAATTCTTTGTCTAATTTTTTTAATTTAGCTTTGAGCTCTGCCTCATCAAGTTCTAAACGATGATTTAATGCTTCTTGTGGTAATAATTCATATTCCTCTTGCATAGTCGTAATACATTGTTTTATTTCTGCTTCTAATTTAGCTACACTAACTTCACATTTATGAATTTTATCTTTAATTACATTTACTTTGGTAGCGATTTTTGCTCGCTCTTCGTCCATATCTGAAAGCTCGCTTCTCATTCCTAATTGACGTTTATAAAGCGTTTCATATTCTTTCTTGCCATCAGATTGCAATTTTTCTAAATTCATTACAGAATTTTCCAGTTGTTTCAATTCCGCCAAACTATCATCAATGACTTTTTGCAGACCTGCCATTTCTTGCTTACTTTCATCTAAAAAAGCCTTAAATCGTTCATTTTGTCCTTTCAATAATTGCAATTTATCATTATAACGAATAACTTCTTGTCTAGCTTCTGTGCAACTAATTTGCTTTTGCATTACTTTTTGCCGTGCAATTTTTAAATCATGTTTTAAACTTTCAATTTCATTATAAATATCTTCTGATATATTTTGCTTTTTATCTATTTGAGCCTTCATCTCTTTGATTTTTTGCTCTTGTTGTTCGATATCTGCTTCAATCGCCGTCTTTTTCACAATCAATGCTGAAATACGATTTTCTATAGATTTTAATATACCTTCTTGTGTTACAAACCATGTTTCAATTTGTTTAAATTCTACATTTTTTTGTGCTAATAATAAAGATAATTCTTGCCAATCTTTTTGTAATCGATTGATATTTTCTGCTAAAGCTACACGCTTAGCCTCTTTATCTTCATATTTTTGTTTAGCCTCTCGTAAAGTTTTACGTTCACTTGTCAAATAATCCTTTAATTCTTCAAGTTCGCCTTTACGATGTAAGTACCCAGATTCTTTTGTATGAGAGCTACCACCTGCTATTGCACCACCAGGCTGTAACAGTTCACCTTCTAAAGTAACAATACGCAAACGGTAATCATATAATTTCGCTAGTTTTAATGCATTATCAATATCATCAACTACTAAAATTCTACCTAATAATGATTTTGTAATTATACTATATTCTTCATCAATATTTACTAATTCATCAGCATATGCAATAAAACCATATTTTCCTGGCTCTATTTCTGTACGTTTACTCTTATGTGGTTGAACTGTAGTAAGTGGCATAAAAGTTACTCGACCAAATTTATGTTCTTTCAAATAATTTATTGCTGATTTTGCAGTATCTGTATCTTTAGTAACTACATTTTGCATAGCTGAGCCTAATGCTACTTCTATCGCTGTAATAAATGGGTCTTCTACATGAATAAGCTCCGCTACTGCCCCACAAATACCTTTTTTCCAAGCTTTATCTGCCTTTAATACTTTCTTTACCGCTTTACCAAAGCCTTCATATGACTCTTGTAAATCAGTAAAAAACTTCACCTTATCTTCAGCCATACGCACATTTTGACGCGTTTCATTGATAAAATCATTATCTTCTTTACATGCTTTCGTCAACTCATCCAAATTATCTTGTTGAGAGTCAATACCTTGTTTTTTCGCTTCTACTTGCTTAGTAATTTTTTTAATTTCAGCTTGCAATAATTCTTTTTCAGTATTTTTTTCTATTTTTTCACTAATTGCATGTTTAGACGCACTATGTTGATTTTCAATATTACTATCAATATCCGACATATCTCTTTTTAATAATAATAATATTTTATTTTGTTCTTCAATCTGCCTTAAATGTTTATTGTCTTGTTCTTGCTTTTGCTTTAATTCATTTTCTTTAGCTGTAATTTTAGTTTCAATTTCAGCTACTAATAAATTTTCTACTTGTAATTTTTCTTCTAATTTATCAGCTGTCGTATTCGCAAGTTTGGCTTTTCTTAAAATCTCCTCACTGTCTTTCAAAGAAAGTGCCAATTCTTCTTTGGTTTGTACTCTTCTTTCTTCTAAACGTTGCTGAGATTGACAACTTTGACGTATACGCTCTTCTAATAATGTTGCTTGATTACGATTTCGTTCAATTTCTTCATGTATTTTTTGATTATTTTCTGCTAATCCCTTTATTTTTTGTTCTAGCTTATTTATTTCGCTTTTTTGTGCCAATTTTTCTGCTTCTGATACTGAAACAGTAGCTTCTAATGACGCTCTATCTTGTTCATATGTTTTAATTTCTGCTATTAATTTATTATTTTCCGCAGTAAGATTTTCATATTTATACAAAATCTGTGTTAATCTACAATTTTTATACTCTGTATTTACTACATTATATCGTTTAGTTTTTTCTGCTTGCTCTTTTAACGGCGCTAGTTGTTTTTCAATCTCACTAACAATATCATTTAAACGTACTACATTAGCTTGAGTATTATCTAATTTTCGTTTGGCTTCACGTTTACGTTCACGATATTTCGTAATTCCTGCACATTCTTCAAAAAAATAACGACGTTCTTCAGGTTTTGTATTTAATATTTCATCTACTTTATTTTGACTAATTACACTTAATGAATTTTTCCCCAATCCCGTATCAGCAAATAAATTATAAATATCTTTTAAACGACATTTTGTCTTATTTATTAAAAATTCACTTTCTCCCGAACGAAAAATACGTCGTGTAATCATTATTTCTTGGAAATCTAAAGGCAATGTACCATCACTATTGTCAAAAGTAACCGATACTTCTGCCGCACCTAATGACCTTCTTGTACTACTTCCTGTAAAAATAATATCTTCTGCTTTATTTCCACGTAAATTACGCACATTCTGCTCGCCTAATACCCAACGAATAGCATCTGTAATATTGCTTTTACCACTACCATTAGGACCTACAATAGCTGTTATTCCTTCGCCGAAATCTACTTCTAATTTATCCGCAAAAGATTTGAAACCATAAGCTTCTAATCGTTTTAACAGCAAACTTTTCACCGTCCATTATAAAATCTCTCTATTTACCATGTATTTATTTTATCTATCTATAGTTATTTCTACTTTCACATCTGTACCTGGTACAAATTTATCTTTTAATTCCTCAGGAAAAGAAATTTTGGCTGATGTTGTTATATTTTTATTTTCATCATCACCATCTTGATGAGTTACTTCTAATACTGTACCTGTTAAATCTGTTCCATCAATTACATAATGAACAAATTGACCTTGATGTACTTTTGCATATTCAGATTCAGTCAGTGGTGCTTCTACCCATAAATTTTTGGTATTACCCACATTCATAAAAATATCACCTTGTTTCAATTCTGCACCCTGTTTAAAATCTGTTAAGTAAATAATTCCACTTACAGGCGCAGTAATATCTGCATAATTATCATTAGATTGAGCTTTTTCCAAAGCAGCTTGTGCTTGTTCTAATTGAATTTGTGCTGTTGCTAAAGCTTCAGATAAAGCTTTAGATGGAGCTACAGTTGCACTTTGTTGTCTTACTACTGGCTGACTTGCTGATTGTAATGCACTTTGAGCTGCTACATATTCTGATTGGGCTTCTGCATATTCTGTAGCGCTTACTGCACCTATAGAATATAATTTATCCATTTTTTGTTTATTCGCAGCTGCTGCATCTAAACGAGCTTGTGCCGCTGCAATATTTCCTGATGGTGCAGATACTACTGGTTGACTTACTACTACAGAATTTTTCATTTGCTGTTCTATATTATCATAATTTATTTTGGCATCATCATATGCTTTTTGTAATGCTTGTATTTGCTCTGGAGTTACAACTACTTTCATCTTAGCTACAACTTGCCCTGCCTCTACAGTATCGCCATCATTAACTAATATTTCTGTCAAAGTCCCATCTGTCTGAGCTGATATATTCACAACAGAACTTGTTAATTTTGCATTATTAATTGAAACTATACTTTGTGCTTGATTCCATTTATATACCCCAAAAATCACTAAAATTGTTATAATAAAAAATATAGGTACACTATACAATATAAATGGTTTTACTTTTTTTGTAATATCCTGTTCCACAAGGAACCCTCCTGTCCTTACCAATAAAAAAATCCTTTCTTATTTAATAAATAAGAAAGGCTGCATTTATTATTTCACAGCTAGTATAAAAATACCACAAAAACATAAAATATACAAGAAAATAGACATTATTATAATTTATTTCTAAGTAAATTATAATAAAATTTAAAATTAAATTTTTGCATCTTGACAATATCGAAAAAAATATAATAATTTATATATATATCATATCAAATTTATAAAAGGATCGTAGAATAATATATGTTTAAATATCAAATTATTGCTAAAGATATTCAAAAAAAAATCGAACAGGGAGTATTCGCTCCAGGACAACAATTACCTCAAGAAGTTGAAATGTGTAAACATTATAATGCTAGCAGAATAACTATTCGCGAAGCTATGAATCAATTAGTTTTATTAGGTTTAATCATCAAACGACGCGGGTCAGGCACATTCGTAAAAAACGTTGCTGAAGATATGCAAAATAAAGATGCCTTTCCTAAATCTTCACAATTTAACGGTTTTACTAGAGATTGTGCTAAATTTAAAGTTTCTTCTGATATTCATAATTTTTCAGTAATTAATCCTCCAGCAGAAATAGCTGAACAATTAAAAATATCCCCAAATGGGTTTACTTATTATATTTGTAGAACCCGCTTTATTGACAACAAACCGGTAGTTGTAGAATACACATATATGCCCATTGATATTATTTCTGGTATTACCCTTGATATTGTTTCTGGTTCTATTTATGATTATATTGAGCATAAATTAAAATTAAAAATAAAAAGTGCTCATCGAACAGCTCGAGCTTCTATGCCTACACTAGATGAAAAACAATGGTTAAATATTACAGAAAAAAACTTTGTTCCTATCTTTGAAGTGGAACAAATAGCTTATTTAGATGATGGTCGTATTTTTGAATACTCTAAATCTCGTCATCGTGCCGATTTTTTTGAATTAAAAAGTGTCAGTGTACGATAAATATTAAATTTTATATTTATTAAGGACAAGTATTAACTTGTCCTTTTTTGTCTTTAACATCAATAATCTCTAATATTTTATTTCTGAATTTTTTGAAATTATTTTTTTATAAAAAAATTACTTGATTTTTAATAAAAAAATTATATTATACAAATAAAGATATATCATTTGTTAAATTTATTATAACAACTTATTAAAAAGAAAGTGAGTGTTATATTTATGACAAAAATTTTACCCAAAAACTTTTTTTTCGGTGCAGCAATGTCCGGTCCTCAAACTGAAGGTGCTTTTACTAAAGATAATCGCTTAGAAAATATTTGGGATACGTGGTCTAATCTTTCTATTTCCGATTTTTATAACAAAGTTGGCAGTTATGTTGGCAATAATTTTTACGAAAAATATGAAGATGATATTCAGCTTTTAAAAAGTTTAAATATGGATTCTTTCCGCACATCTATTCAATGGTCAAGATTATTAGATATCAATGGCAAAATAAACCAAAGTGGAGCTAATTTTTACCATAAAGTTATTAATTGTGCTAAAGAAAACAATATTGAAATTTTTATGAACTTATACCATTTCGATATGCCTACTTATCTTTTTAATAAAGGTGGTTGGGAAAATAGAGAAGTAGTAGAAGCATATGCTCATTATGCCAAAATGACTTTCAAAGAATTTGGTCAAGAAATCAAGTATTGGTTTACGTTCAATGAACCTATTGTGGAACCTGATCAACGCTATCGCTATGGTGTCTGGTATCCATTTGAAAAAAATGCCCAAAAAGGTATTAATGTTCAATATAATATTTCTCTTGCACACAGTCTTGCTGTAAATGAATTCTACAAAGCTAAAAAAGCTGGATATATACGTGAAGATGCTAAAATTGGTCTGATTAACTGTTTTGCACCTCCATATACTAAAGAAAATCCTTCTGCTGAAGATTTAGAAGCTTTACGTATTGTGGATGGTATTAATAATCGTTGGTGGCTTGATCTTGTAACTGAAGGACATTTACCACAAGATATTCTTGAAACATTAAAACAATATGATATGCTTCCAGAGATGCGTCCTGGTGATGAAGAAATCTTCAAATTAGGAAAAGTTGACTGGTTAGGCTTTAATTATTATCATCCTTCAAGAATTCAAGCTCCCAAAGAAAAATATGATAAAAATGGTCATATTAAATTTTCTGATCCTTATATATGGCCCGAAGCCAAAATGAATATATATCGTGGTTGGGAAATTTATCCAAAGGGTATTTACGATTTTGGTATGAAAATGAAAAAAGATTATCCAAATCTTAAATTTTTCGTTTCAGAAAATGGTATGGGAGTAGAACATGAACATCGTTTCCGTGATAAAACAGGTGAAATTCAAGATGATTATCGTATTGAATTTATCAAAGAACATCTTAAATGGATAGCAAAAGCTATTGAAGATGGCGCTCAATGTTTAGGTTATCATTATTGGGGTGTAATTGATAACTGGTCATGGAGCAATGCCTTTAAAAATCGTTATGGTCTAATTGAAGTTGATTTAATGAATAATTACCAACGTAGATTAAAAAAATCTGCTCATTGGATAAAAAATATCATTGAAACTAAAAAAATTACAGATTAAAAACTATTATTTAAAATAACTTTCCAATTGCACTATCTTAACTTACTAATAAATTTATTTAATATAAGGAGATATACTATGTCTGCCAATTTCTTTCAAAATTCCAAGTTTATTGAGAAATTCACTATTTTTGCAGGCAAATTAGGCAATGAGATACATCTTCGCTCCTTGCGTGATGCTTTTGCCACTATTATGCCGCTATATATTCTGGCTGGTTTAGCTGTTTTGGTAAATAATACTATCTTTAAATGGTTTTTAGATGGTTCTTCTTTAATAGCAGCTCAATATTGGGGTACACTCATTACCAATGCCACATTAAATATAAGTGCTTTATTAATAGCACCTATCATTGCTTATTTTTTATCTCAAAATAAAGGCTTTGAAAATCCTCTTGCTGCTGGTATTATTTCATTAGCCTCATTAATTATCATGATGCCAAATACATTAATGATTACACCTATTAATGCTGACAATGCTGTAGAAATATCCGGGGCTTTAACTTTTAGTAATATTGGTACACAAGGTATGTTTGCGGGTGTTATTATAGGTTTAGTTGCTACAGAATTATTTGTATATATTTCTCATATGAAAAAATTACAAATCAATCTAGGCGATAGTATACCTCCTGCAGTTTCTAAATCTTTTAATATTTTAATTCCTGTAATTTTGCTACTATCTTTCTTTGCTTTTATTTCTGCTATTTTATTTAATGTTTTTAATACTAATTTAATCTTAATGATTACAACTATTATTCAAGAACCACTTCGTATCGCTACTACTAGCCTTATAGGTTGTATTATTTTGTATAGTTTAGGTAATTTTCTATGGACTTTAGGTATTCACCAATCTGTTATTTACAGCTCTATTCTTGAACCATTACTTATTATTAATATGACTCAAAATATGGTTGCTTATGCAGCTCATGAAATCATTCCTAATACTATCAATGTTGCACTAGTTACAACTTTCGGTTTAATGGGAGGCTCTGGTTCTACTATTTGTTTATTAATTGCTACATTTATAGTTGGTCGTTATCAAGCAACAAGAAGTGTGTCTAAAATGGCATTTGTTCCAGGTATTTTTAATATTAACGAACCTGTAATTTTTGGTTATCCTATTGTTTACAATATTTCTATGATGATACCGTTTATTTTAGTTCCTGCACTTGGTATTTTAATAAGTTATACTGCAACTATATTGAATTTTATGGATAAATGTGTAGTATTCATACCTTGGACTACTCCACCACTTTTAAGTTCCTATTTAGCTACAGCTGGAGATTTTAGAGCAGTAATTGTTCAAGCTATTATTTTAATCTTAGGTATCCTCATTTATATCCCATTTGTAAAAATTAATGACAAGGTTATGAAACAATCTAATAATAATTAAATTAATTTGTATTTTAGGAGGAATTTTATCATGAAAAAAATCTTATTAGTATGTAATGCAGGTATGTCTACAAGTATGCTCGTAAAAAAAATGCAAGATGCTGCTAAAGAATTAAATATTGATACTTCTATTGAAGCTAAATCCTTGGCTGATGCAAAAAAAGAAATAACTGAAGCTGATATTATTTTACTTGGTCCACAAGTTCGCTATGAATTAGATAATGTAAAAAAAGTAGCTGGAACTACTCCTGTGGAAACTATCAATATGATGGACTATGGCATGATGAATGGCAAAAAAGTTCTCGAACATGCTCTCAGTATTATTGGCTAAGTATAAAAATAAAAATATAAATTAATATTACTCATCAAAGGAAGTCATATACATGAACGATATGGAACTAATATGTTTTCAAATCATCTCTAATTCTGGAACAGCAAAATCTTCTTATATTGAAGCTATACAAAAAGCTAAACAAAAAGATTTTGAAACTGCTGAAAAATTAATAGCTGAGGGACAAGAATGTTTTACTCAAGCGCATCATATTCACTCTGAATTATTACAAAAAGATGCCTCTGGTGAACACCCTGAATTTTCCTTACTTCTCATGCATGCAGAAGACCAAATGGCTAGTTGTGAAATGGCTTATATTATGGCAAAAGAAATCATCGAACTTTATAAAAAAATAAACTAAAAAAGTGGTAGATTATCTACCACTTTTTTATTATCTTTTTTCAAAAGTTCCAAATACAATTGGTTTGGCATTTTCTACCATGTGTGTGCCTCTTGCCCATACATGCTGTAAATTCAATTCTTTATCCAATACTAAAATATCTGCATCGCTTTGATTTTGTAATGCACCTTTTTGTGGATATAATTTCGTATTTTTCGCTACATTACTTGTAACAATTTTTATAGCGTCAGTAAGTGCAATTTTTTCTTTTAATACCATATCTTGTAATTCTTGTAAAATAGAAATTTGACTTGCTATACCAACACCAATATTATTACCTTCACTATCAAAAATTGGCATACTACCATTTCCGTCAGAACTCATTGTAATATTATCAATGCTTACTCCAGCTTGTAATGCTTCTTTAATAGCTTTACTTGACTTAATTGCTTTACTTGAATCATCTTCTGGACTAATACTAGATGTTAAATCCATGATACCACCTTGTTTTGCCCATTCAATTGCTTCTTTAAATAAAACTTTTTTACGGTTTACGTGAGTTGGAATTATTTGTGTTTTTGGTATTTCACCATTTTTAGTGATTTCATAAAGCATTTTTAAACCATCTTCGCCATCACCTAAATGCATATTTACAACGCCTGCTTTACCACTAAGCATACCACCCACACGAGCTTCTGCTACAATTTGACGATACGCATCTGTTGGTGATTGTGATGAACGATGATCGCACATTGCAATTTCACCTGTACCGATGACTTTATCAATTAAAATAATATCACTACGTACGCTACCTGTAATAGTTGGCGTTGGTATTTCATATGAGCCAGAATAGATATATGCACTCACGCCTTCATCTTCTAACCCACGAGCTTTAGCCAATAAACTTGCCACATGACGAGTTACACCATCTGTGCCTAAAAGCCCAATTACTGTAGTTACACCAGATGTAGTAATATCTGTTAGTTGAATTTCTGGCGTTCTTGTAGCATAGCCACCTTCTCCGCCACCACCAATTAAATGCACATGTGAATCAATAAAGCCAGGTACTACATAATTTTCTTTACAATCAACAACTTTACAATTATAAACTTCTGGCAAAGAAAGATTTTCGCCAATCATAGCTATTTTTTCACCAGCAATTAAAATATCTTTTATCCCCAAATCTTCTGGAGCTATTACATGAGCATTTTTTAATAATGTAAAAAATGTTTTTCTTGTATTCATATAATCAACCTTCTTTTATTGTAAAAATAACATAATAAAATGCATTGCCCAAATAGATAATAATGCATTAATTACACAAATTAAAATAATTGCAGGATAATGTTTTGTATTTACATTCGCAATACCTAAACAACGACCCACATTTTGTACAGGATTACCCATTAAATAAATAGCAGGCAAAAGTACTGTTACTTGCATAGCATTTAAAGCACCATCAGTATATAAACTCATTGCTACACCTACACCGCCACCCATACTCATCAAAGCAGTGATTAAAACTGTTGCAGCTTCACCTGGAAGACCCCAAAGGCCCATTATTGGCTGAAATATCACACCTATTAATTTTAAAAGACCTGTAACATCTAAAATACGAATAATTACAAAGGCCATCACTATATTAGGCAACAAACTAGTAGTACCAATAGTAAAGCCTTTTCTTGCACCTTCAATAAATAAATCCAAAATTGTCTTTTTCTGCACAATTTCTACTTTATTATCACTCATTTAACTTACCTCACTTGTTATCAATAAATTTAAAATATAAACGCATTAAATTTGCACCCACAATTTTAAATACAAAAATCACAAGTAAAGGCACAATAATTGGTGCAAGTAAAATACTAAACGCAGCTGCACCAGAGGAAAAATAATTTGTTACAAACGCACTACCACTTGTTTGATAAGTGATAATAACAGAACGTTCTTTATCTGTTAATTTTCCATCATCGACTAATTCTTTAACCATACCAGCAGCAGCATCTGTACTTTGCATATTAGCAATGTTAGCAAGTGCAGAAATTCCCGGCACACCAAGTAAAGGCTTTAATAATGGGTTCATTAACTTTTGAGCCGCTTTTAATCCACCTAAACCATCAATAACATTTACAATTCCTAAAGCTAAAATAACGGCAGGAATAAGTTCAAAAGCAAATAAGAATCCATCTTTTGCACCACTACCACCAGCACCCCTAAAGCTTGTAGCTTTATCTGTTGGTATTTGTCCAAAACTACCATTTAATACATTGAAATCTAAAGCACGTAAAACGCCATCAGATGAAGAGAAAATCCCTGAAAACAATAAAATTGCTAATATAAAAACAACATAACCATACCATGGTACAGAGATTTTAACATCTGTATTTTTTTGTTTATTCATTTGCACCTCTCCCAATAAAATATTTAACCATTTTATTATATGCAAATTCCGTGCCAATAACTCAATAAACAAAATAAATTAATATAAAAGCATTTTTATATTAATTTATAAGAAACTTAATGGGAATTTTATAGAACCAAAAGTATAAAATTCCCATTAAAATCATTTTAAGGATAAACCTAATTTATAAAATTTTATTCCTGAAACTTCAAATTCACGATTGATTCTTCTTGGATCTCCCGTATATTCATCAGCTTTTACTACTACATAGCTATTAGATTTGCAAACATATTTATTTTCATACTCTGGTAAAACTATATCTGGCATATATACTTTTGCATATTTTGCTGCCAATTTAGAAATACATTCTTCACGAAGTAATTGCATTAAATCATGCCATTTAGGATGATATAAAATATATCCTAAACGAATACCTGCTCCGCAAAATTTCGAATATGAACCTATAATAAATACATTCTCTGGTATTTGACGTTTGCTATTTTTTAATTGCTCTGCTGAATAAGTTTCATCTACTATTGTATATTTAGCATAATCATTTTTATTTTCAAGTTTTTCATGCTCAAAAACATTATTATATTTATCTGTTATATAAAAAATTGAATTTTCTTCTGGTAATTTAGGCAATGTTTCTTTATTATTGCCTAATACAAATTTACCATCTTTAAATTCGTAATCAACAAAAAAAAGTCTTTGCTCTCCAGGGGTTTCGTCAGGACGTGGACACATTAGTCCATTTGCTAAAACTTCTACCAATCCCCATGATGGGTTTTCTGTATATACATACTTAGGACGTATTGCTTCAAATATAATACGCACTGCATTTTCGCAACCATTAGTTAAGATAAAATTATTCATGGAAAGATTATATGTTTTAGCAAAATCTCGATATGCTTCATACATATCAGGATAAGATCTAGCCTCTTCATCATCTAAAGATGCTCTACTTACTGGCTCATCTTTTATTGACCAGGGCTTTTGTCTATCCTCTTTAAAATAATCTCTGCGCTTAAACATTGTATTATTCCTTCATTAATAATTATTTAATTAATATTTTACAGTTTTAAATTCATTAATGAAATCTACGATATAATCTAATAAAGCAGTTTTCATATCTTCGCCCCATTGTTTATTGGCACTATATGAATCGCTACCACCAAATCCACCATTATTTACTACTTTATCTACACTGCGTACAATTTTTACAGCTACACCTTTAAAATCTACAGAATTTAAATGCGTATTAATTAGATTTTCAGATAAATGATTTACTTTTGTTGGTACTAAATCATCTGTGTTAACTAAAGATTCATCAATAGCCATAATCATGGAAACTTCTTGTCCATCTCCATGACCGCCTTTCCATTCAGGATTTAATAATGGCGCAAGTGACCACCAATCAATCTGAGCACATAAACAACCTTGCTTATTCGCTTCTAAAGCCACTTTATCTAGAGCAGGAGTATTACCACCATGACCATTTAAAAATACAAATTTTTTCGCACCATGACGACTTAATCCATCAACAATACCTTTGATTACACTATATAAACCCTCAAAACCAATATCTATAGTGCCTGCAAACTCAACATGATGAGATGCAATACCAAAAGGAACTGTTGGTGTTATTAATACTTCTGTACGACTATCAATAACTTTGGCAAAATGCTCTGGTATCAAAAAATCCGTTCCTAATGGGCCAATAGGACCATGTTGTTCCGTACTACCAATAGGAACAATTACTACTAGATCCTCTTTCTTTAAAATATTTTTAGCTTGTTGCCAATTTAAATGTGCTAAATACATTTTTAAGACTCCCTTTTATCTAAAATTACGCCAAATCTTCAAAATGACGTTTTATTGTTTCCTTAGAGACTGGTTTCGTACATAAGCTTACAAGAACTAATACAATCATTGCAATAACCCATGCAACAATCAATGGATTGAAACCAAATGTTAAAGATTTTAATGTAGTTGTTAATAAAATATATACAATTTCACCAACGATTACAGAAGCAAAAGCTCCCATTTTAGTTGCACGTTTCCAATATAAACCAGCTAAAATAGGTGCTGCCCAAATACCTAAACCACCAAAAGAGAATAATACTAAAGAGAATATAGATGATGGTTTATAGATACCAATACAAATAGCAAGAACACCTAGCCCTACAGTTACATAGCGAGACATTTGGAATGCTTCTTTATCAGTAGCTTCTTTATTAAATATTTTTTGATATAAGTCACGAGTAACCGCACTTGTAGAAGTGATAAGTACACCACTTACTGTAGACATACCAGCAGAGAAAATACCTGCAACCATTAAAGAAGAAATAACAGGATGTACACCTGCTTGTAAAATAAGAGGCACAATAAAATCAGTATCTGTTCCTGTTAAATTTGGAAAAGACATTCTACCTGTTACACCACACCATTCAATAAGTGTAGCAGAAAACCACATGCCTAAAGTACCAAGTAATACAGCTTTAAACATTACATTATAATTTTTCATAGTGAAAAATTTAGTAAATAAATGCGGCTGACCAATAGTAAAGAAACTCCACATAATAATCATAGAAACATAATTTTGCCATGGCATAGAATTATTTTGACCAGGATGAGACATCAAACTTGCATCTGTTTGTGCCAAATGCTGATTAATAACTTCAAGCCCGCCACCTAATTGTAAAGAAACAACAAAAGTTACTACTGCAGTTGCCACCATTAAAATACCTTGAATAACGTCAGTAATCATAATACTACGAATACCACCAGCCATACAATAAAGTATAACTGTAACACCCATAACTACAATACCAACCCATTCCGGAGCACCAGTATAAGTTTTAAAAATAATACCTGCACCAATAGTTTGTGCCCCCATCATAGGTACTAAGAATATAATCATAATAACTGCTAACAAACCACGCATTACTGTAGATTCATATCTATCAGAAACATAATCTGCCATAGTAAGCATACGATAACGATGACCTAAACGAATCAATCTTCTACCTACTAACAAAGCAGGAATAACCATACTAAAAGCAATCCCAGGCACAGATACTGACATACCCGCATACCCTACTTTATAAATAGTTCCTGGAACTCCCATAAATGTAGACATACTATACTGAGTAGAAAAATATGCTAAACCACTTAATATAGCTCCCGCTTTACCACTCATTGTAAAATAATCTCTAAGTGTTCTTGTCTGTTTAGTAGCGTAGTAACCAATATATGTTAATAAACCAAAATAAACGACAATTACAGATAAAAATGGAATTATATTATTCTCTAACGAATGCGTCATCTAAATCACTCCTCATCATCAAATTCTTTATATTCTGGTCGTTCTTTACAACTTCTCCACCATAAAAAGATTAGCCCAATTACAGCTAAACCATGGAGAGTCCAACCATATATAAATAATGGAGTTCCCCAAAATGAAGGAATATATTCTGTTGCATAATACCAAGGAAAAGGTAACATTATCAATACATACATGAATAAGAAAATAAATGTCCATTTTTTTTCAAAAGAATTACTGAATGGATTCATAATAAGTCCTCCTTTTTTATAAAAAATATTTAACATTTTTATTATATGCAATTTCCATGCCAAAAAAACATTTGTGTCTTTACCCTAAAAATACAGTCTTTTCTTATTGCTAAAAACATATCATTCTGTTAAGATAGGGTAAAATATTATTAAACCCCATTAAATTCCCATTAGGAGCATTCTTTATGAAAAAATTAGTTATTATGTCTTTAGGTTTTACTACTGCCCATACACTTTATGAACAACTTCGTAATATCTGCTCAACATTAGATATTAGCTATTATTATCTCTCTTCTCCACCGCCTAAAAATTTAGACGCGGATTTAATTATTTATTCAAGTAATTATGCTTTTCAAAAAATGAAATATTCTATAGATACCATTCCCTATCTTATAGTTCGTCGTTCAATAAATTACCATGAAATTGGAAAACTATTTAAACTCCCCAAATACACAAATGTCCTACTCGTAAATGATTCACAAAATAGTGCTGAAGAAACAATTTTATTACTACAAACATTAGGTATTGACCATATCAATTATTATCCATATTATCCTAATATGAAAAATCCTCCCAAAATAACTACTGCTATCACACCTGGTGAAGTAGAACATATCCCTGCTTTTGTTAATAATGTCATTGATATAAAAACACGTCTAATTGATATTACTTCAATTATTGAGATATTAAACCATTTTAATATTTTAAATAAATTTGCTACTACATTATCTGCTAAATATATTCAAGATATAATTCGTCTTATCAAAACTGGTAATAAACTTTTAACTGATAGTAGTAATATGAAAGAACAATTTAAAACTGTTATTAATAATGTACATGACGGTCTAATTGCTATTAATCAAGAAAATAAAATTTCTGTATTTAATCCTATTGCTGAAAAAATATTTGAACAAAATGCTACTAATGTTATCGGACAAACTCAAGAAAAAATTTTAAATAAAAAATTTTTAAATTTGGTCGATAATCCACGCAAAGAAGGCATTTTGAAATTACCATCTTCAGAAATTCTCGTATCTGAGACCTCTCTTTATCAAGATAATAACAACGGTAAAAATGGTAAATTATATATTTTAAAAGATGTTTCGGAAATTCATCGTTTAGAAGAATCTGTTCGTCGTCGTATATATCAAGAACAAAATATTGCTCGTTATCATTTCGAAAATATTATTGGCACTAGCCCTATTTTACAAGATACATTATATCTAGCCAAAAAAATGGCCAAATCTGACTCCACTATTTTCATTCAAGGTGAAAGCGGAACAGGAAAAGAACTACTTGCCCAAAGTATCCATAATGCTTCCAATCGTAGTTCAGGGCCATTTGTCGCTATTAATTTTGCTGCACTCTCTGAGACACTTTTAGAATCAGAATTATTTGGTTATGTAGAAGGTTCTTTTACAGGAGCAAAACGTGGCGGTTCTTCTGGTTTATTTGAGGCTGCTCACAAAGGTACTTTATTTCTTGATGAAATTGGGGACGCTCCTTTGCCATTTCAAGTAAAATTACTTCGTGTTCTTCAAGAACGCCAAATTCGCCGTGTCGGTAGTATTAAAATTATTCCTATTGACGTTCGAGTAATTGTCGCTACTAATCATAATCTAAAAAAACATATCCGCCTAGGACTTATGCGCGAAGATTTATACTATCGTTTAAATGTATTACCACTAAAAATGCCAGCTTTACGTGAACGTAAAAGTGATATCATTCCCCTTGCTTATAATTTCTACAAAAAATTTAAGCCACTAGCTACACAATTTAATATAGAAGATTATTTTAAAAATATCAAAACTCATCTTGAAACTTATACTTGGCCAGGCAATATTCGCGAATTACAAAATGTGATTGAATATCTTACAAATATTTGTCCTGATGAACCACCACAAAGTACTGATTTACCAGAAGATATCAAAGCTCAATTATTCAAAAAACTCCCCAATAACTCTAATTTAAAAGAAGAAATCTATTTAGAAATCAAACGTTGTAATCAATATAATGAACCTATTGGTCGACGCTCTTTAGCACATAAATTTGCTATATCTGAAAACAAAGTTCGTGAAATTCTAGATAATTTACGTCATGAAAATAAAATTATTATTTCTGCTGGAAAATATAGTTTAAAAGCCATTTAATAAAAAAAGTACCCCAAATATTATTAACTAATACTTAGGGTACTTTTTTCGTTGATTAATTAATCATTTACTTTTTGAAAATGCCAAATAAAGGACGCATAATCGCCTTCAATTACAGGATTTAACATACCTGCAAATAACTCTTTACCTATTTCAGCATCTTCACCATTTACTTTATCTGGAACATTAATACCTACATACATCAATTCATCGCCACCATAAAGTTTACCAGTTCGCATATCTTTATACATAGCATTTTCATCTAAACCAACAGCATATACTGTTGCAAAATTATCATTTGGAACAGCCAAAACTCTAAAGAAACTTACAATTGCTTCTGATTTATCTTTTGCTACAAAGCTCCAAGCTACTTCATTTCCTGCAAAAGGACTTTTTATTCTATAAAAATCACCAAATTGAATAAGTTCTCTTACTTCTTTATAAAAAGCTACTTGAGCTTTTGCCTGCATTTTTTCTTCATCAGTAAGTTTAGTCAAATCGAGTTCATAACCAAAATTACCACACATTGCTGAAATACCTCTTGTTGCAAAAGATGTATCTCTACCTATTTGATGATTTGGAGACGCTGATACATGACAGCCCATAGCTACATTTGGATAAATTAATGATGTTCCATATTGAATTTTTAAACGTTCAATCGCATCTGTATCATCACTTGTCCAAGTCTGTGGCATATAATATAAAATTCCTGGATCAAAACGACCGCCACCACCAGAGCAAGATTCAAATAATATATCTGGGAATTTTTCTGTAATCGTTTCCATAATATAATATAGACCTAACATATAGCGATGTGCTACTTCTCTTTGATGTTTTGCTGGTAAAACTGCTGAACCCACTTCTGTCATATTACGGTTCATATCCCATTTTACATATTCTATATTCGCACTAGCAAGAACTTTGGAAATAACATCTATTACATAATCACAAACTTCTTTACGGGATAAATCCAAAATTAATTGGTTTCTTGCAGTAGAACGAGTTCTTCCATCAACATGTAAACACCAATCAGGATGAGCTTCATATAATTTACTGATTGGCGAAACCATTTCTGGTTCTACCCATAAACCAAATTTCATACCCATATCATTAATTTCTTTTACTAATTTATTTAAACCGCCACGTATTTTATTTTCATTAACAAACCAATCACCCAAAGAGCGGTCATCACTATTTCTTTCACCAAACCAACCATCATCTAATACAAATAATTCTATACCAAAATCCTTTGCTTGTTTAGCAATTTCTTTAATTTTTACTTCATTAAAATCAAGATAAGTTGCTTCCCAATTATTTATAAGTACAGGACGAACTTTATCTCTCCAAACGCCTCTCATTAAACGTTTTCCATATAAATGCTGATAAGTTTGACTCATACCACATAAGCCTTCATGTGAATAAACAAGTACTACCTCAGGAGCTTGGAAACTTTCATTTGCTTTTAATAACCAAGTAAAATCAAATGGATTTATACCAATTTGCATACGTGTATTATTATACATATCTACTTCAGTATTTGCCAAAAAATTACCACTATATACTAAACTCATAGCATACACATCACCATGATTTTCAGTAGTATCTTGACGAACAAGTGCCATAAATGGATTTTGACCATGGCTGCTTGCTCCTCGTCTACTTTCAATACTTTGACTGCCACTACGTAAAGGCGTACGCACCATATGTCTTTCTCTTGCCCACGCACCAGAAAGCTGAATCATTTCAAAATTACGTTCTTTAAAGTCAACATTAGCACTCAATACACGCTGAATTTTTACATTATCTTTGCTATTGTTTATAATTTTTACACTACGAGCAATTGCATCATAATTTGCAAAAACTGTAAACATTAATTCCATATCGATATGTTTTACTTCATCTGTTAAAGTAATTATCAAAGTTTGTGCTTCGTTGTCATTTTCCACATAAGTTGCTGGTAGACCTTTTAAATTTGGTTTTCCTTGAATAATTTCATGTTTGACATATCTAAAATCACTAGCACTTGTACCATCAATAAATTCAAGTTCTATAGCTGGACTACGTAAATCAGTAGCACCATAACTTGGATATTCCTGCATCAAGGCCTCTAATTGAAATGCAAATATATTATCTGTATTTGCTAAAAAACTACCCCATTCACGTTTACGAAAAACATAGTCTAGTTTATTTGTATTTATTTTTCTACCCCAATACAAATGAATTAAATGATTTGTTTCTAGCACTTTCATTAAATAACTAGTCTTTGTTGTTTGTAAATGAAAAGTTTTAGATTCTTGATTAAAAAATATCATATTAACCTCCAAAATTTATATAAATATATTTAAAATACTATGATTTTTTACAATATTCACTTTTGTGACGTTTGTAAACGTTTTCGAATCAATATTTATATCATACTAAATTACTAATAAAAAAGCAATGATTTTATATTACAAAATTTCTAAAAAATACTTCTTCCTTAATATCTATGCTATAATATCATTAAATCTTTAACGAAAAATAATACTACCAAAAGAAAGTGTGATTTAATAATTATGATTTTAACAATAGAAAACCTTTGTAAAACATATGGTGAAAAAGTTTTATTTGATAATGTCAATTTCAGCTTAACTGATGGCGATAAAATCGGTATTGTTGGCGTTAACGGTACGGGTAAATCTACTTTTATCAAAACAATAGCAGGTGTCATTCCCGCAGATAGTGGTGATATAATTTCTGGGAAAAACATTCATATTGAATATCTCTCTCAAGATAAAGTTTTTGACATGGAAAATACTATTTTAATGGAAGTTTTTAAGGGTAATCAGCCATTAATGAAAACACTCTATGAATATGAAATCACTCTAGCTGAAAGTCAAAAAAATCCTCAAGATACTCATCTACAAGAAAAAATCATAAAGTTAACTAGTAAAATCGATGAATTAGATGGTTGGCAAATCGAAAGTGATGCCAAAACAGTTCTTACTAAACTTGGTCTTATGGATTTTTCTGCTAAAATAAAAACCCTTTCTGGTGGCCAACAAAAAAGATTGGCTCTAGCTACTACATTAATTCAACCTTGCGATTTATTATTATTAGATGAACCTACTAACCATTTAGATAGTGAAACTATCGCTTGGCTTGAAGATTATTTACGCAAATTAAAATCTGCACTCATTATGGTTACCCATGACCGCTATTTTTTAGATTCTGTAGCCACCAAAATTTTAGAATTGGATAAAGGAAATTCCTATGTATATACAGGGAATTATAGTCAATTTTTAGAATTAAAAGCCGCTCGTGAAGAACGTGAAGAAGCATCTGAACAAAAACGCCAAAACTTTTTACGTAATGAATTAAAATGGGTACGTCGAGGCGCACAAGCTCGCTCTACTAAACAACGTGCTAGATTACAACGTTTTGAAGAAGTAAAAAATCAAAAAGTTAATATTTCTAATGACAAAATTGAAATTGGACTTGCTGGTTCACGCTTAGGTCGTACTGTTATTGAATTAGATAATGTATCTTATACAGTAAATGATAAAACCATTCTTAAAGATTTCTCTTATACTGTATTACGTAATGACCGCATTGGTATCTTAGGGCCTAATGGTTCAGGAAAAACTACTTTATTAAATATAATCGCAGGTAAACTCTCGCCAACAACAGGTACTGTAACTATCGGTCAAACTGTAAAAATCGGTTATTTCACTCAAAAAAATATCGAAATGGACGAACGTTTACGTCCTATTGAATATATCAAAGAAGTAGCTAATCATATCACTTTAGCTGATGGTACAGAACTTAGTGCTTCTCAACTTATGGAAAAATTCCTTTTCCCTGGCTATTTACAATGGACACCAATCAGTAAATTATCAGGTGGCGAAAAACGTCGTTTATACCTTTTACGTATTTTAATTAGCTCACCAAATATCTTATTATTAGATGAACCTACCAATGATTTGGATTTACAAACCATGTCAATTCTCGAAGAATTTATCGATAATTTTAATGGTGCTATCATCTTTGTTTCTCATGATAGATTTTTCATTGACCGCTTAGCAGATAAAGTTTTTGTTTATCAAAAAGACGGCACTCTTCGTCAATATCCAGGTGGATATTCCTATTACAAAGGTATTGAAGAACAAGAATTATCTGTGCAACTAGCAGATAAAACAACTTTAAAAGATAATACTGCTACAAAATCTACAACTGAAAAAAAACCAGATTCCAATATTAATAAATCAGAATCACCAAAAAAATTATCCTTCAAAGAACAAAAAGAATATGCCGAAATTGAAGCTATCATCGCTGAAACCGAAGGAAAATTAAAAGTCGTTCAATTACAAATGAGTCAAAATGCTTCTGATTATGGTAAACTTAATGAATTAACCAAAGAAGAAACAGCCCTTCAAGAAAAATTAGATTATCTTATGGACCGCTGGGCTTATCTTGAAGAATTAGCTGAAAACAGCAAATAAACTAAAAAAATACTTCTTACCAGAAATAAAAATATCACCTTATATTAAGGTGATATTTTTATTTTTAACACTTAATTGTTAAAACTCAATTTGTAATTTAAATTCTGTTTCTTGCTTTTCTTCTTTAGCCCAAGTATTTAACATATTAATCATTGCAATAAATGTAGATGCTGAAATATCGCCAATGATATTTTGTGTTTCTTTAGAACGTCCGCCCACATATTCTAAAGAGATACTTTTTGATAAAACTTCATCTGCACCATCTAATAAATTATTTATTAATTTACTCAAACTAGCTTCATTAATAACTTCATAATCGCTAAGGTCATTATTACAAAGAATAGTTGTTAAATTAAAAAAGCCTTTTTCACGATCACTAATAGGAATAGCAAAATATCTATTTTCATATTTTTTATTATAAGGTACATCGTAACTATGTTCATAATCTCTTACTTCATATTTACCTACTAAGTATGACGCAGGCTTTTCTTGTTCATTTTTTACCACTTTTACTAACTCTTTAAAAGCTACTCTAAAAGTATTTTCTTTAAATCCTTGTTTATTAATATAAAGATAAACTTTCATAAATCATGTAACCTCATTTCTTAAAAAATAAATTGTCTATTACATATAGTACCATTATATTCTCGAACTGTCTATTAAAAAGGTTCTATAATAAATGTTGGGGTAAGAGAAAATTCTCTTGCTTCAACATTTATTTTTTTACAAAAAAAGAAGCACAAATACATTCTTTTCGGTTAAAATATAGTCACCACAACAATATCTTAGAAAGGAATGGTTTTATGCTTCACTCTAATTATATACAAATTTTATTAAATTTAAAAGATGTTTCTATTATAAATTTCTCCGATACTTCTGTTACTATTCAATTACCTCGTAAACCTCATTTTTGTCCTTGCTGTCATCA
>CAUWIH010000012.1:0-46576 GCA_963558795.1 uncultured Megamonas sp.
ATAAATGTTGAAGCAAGAGATTTTTCTCTTACCCCAACATTTATTATAGAACCAAAATAATTCCCTATTTTTATATAATTAATTGTCAAAAAATTTCCAATAAAAAAGTTTAATTTATTTGCAAAAAATGTTGCGTTCACGCGAACATTATTGTATAATAAACTCAACAAGGAAAACATAAATAAAAAATAAATATAAATCTCTAACTGGAGGAATCTATAATGTTAAACGTAGGTGTTATTGGTTGCGGTGGAATGGGTAGAGACCATATTACTAGATTAACTAACAAAATTCAAGGAGCTCAAGTTGTAGCTGTATGTGATGTATTTAAAGAAAGTGCCAAAAAAGCAGCAGCTATCTGTGATGCTAAAGTTTATACTGATGAAAAACTCTTAATTAATGATCCTAATGTTGATGCTGTATTTATCGTAAGCCCTGGCTTTGCTCATGTAGAAGCACTTTTAGAAGCTATCAATGCTGGCAAACGTATTTTCTGCGAAAAACCTCTTTGTACAACAGCTGAAGATTGCTTAAAAGTAGTACAAGCTGAAGTTACTTCTGGTAAACATTTAATTCAGTTAGGCTTTATGCGTCGTTATGATATTGGTTATGCTAAAGTAAAAGAAGCCCTCTTATCCGGTGAATATGGTGAACCATTGATGCTCCATTGCACTCATAGAAATCCAGAAGTAGGTACTAACTATAATACTCCAATGGCTGTTCATGATACTGCTATTCATGAAATCGATGTTTTACATTGGCTCGTTGATGATGAATATGAATCCGCACAAGTAATCATGCCTCGTGTTACTAAATATTCTCATAGCGAATTAAAAGATCCACAAATCATGCTACTTCGCACTAAAAAAGGTGTTTGCATCGACGTAGAAGTATTTGTTAATTGCAAATTTGGCTATGATATCAACTGCGAAGTTGTTTGTGAAGATGGCGCTATTAAAATGCCTATGGCTACTGTTTACCCTACAATTCGCAAAAATGCTGCTATATCTACAACAATTGATACTGATTGCTTCGTACGTTTTAAAGACGCTTATGATGCAGAAGTTCAAGCTTGGGTTGATGATGCTGCTAAAGGTGAAATCAATGGACCAAATGCTTGGGACGGCTATCTTGCTGCTATCACTGCTGATGCTCTTGTAAAAGCTCAACAAACTGGTGCTGTAGAAAAAATCAATACAGCTGTAGAAAAACCTGATTTCTATAATAAATAATTTTACCCATTTGCGTTCGCGTGTACATTACGGAGGAATATAGATATGAAAATTGGTTTTAATGAAGCTACTGCTTTAGAATGTAAAGGTCAATCTTTAATGGCAGACCTTGAAATGTGCGAAAAATATGGTTTTGACTATATTGAAATTCGCTTTGACTGTGTAAAAGATTATTTAAAAGAGCATACCTTAGATGAACTTGCTACTTGGTTTAAAAACCATCATTTAAAACCTTGGGCTTATAATACTTTAATATTCTTTAACCAAAGAGATGAAGCTGGCGAAAAAGAAATTGATGATGAAGTAGATTTTATCATGGAAGTATCCAAAGCTATTGGTATGAAAATGCTCATCACTGTACCTTCTTTTGATGTAAAAGATAAAACTATCTCTGAAATTAAAGACGAAGCTGTTACTCGCTTACGTTATTTAGCTGATAAAGTCGGTGAAGATATGAAAATTTCACTTGAATTCTGCGGTGCTCCAAATTGCTCTATCAATCAATTTGGTACAGCTTATGATGTTGTAAAAGCTGTCGATCGTCCAAATGTAGGTATTACTGTAGATACTTTCCATTTCCATGAAATGTGCTCTAAACTTGAAGATTTAAAAGCAGCAAATGGCAATAAAATTTTCGCTTATCACTTAAATGATTGTGAAGATTTACCACTTGGTTCTTGTGGTGATGATAAACGTTTATGGCCTGAAGAAGGTGTTGTAAACCATGAAGGTATTGCTACTGCATTAAAAGAAATTGGTTTTGATGGCGTTTGTACAATTGAAGAATTCCGTCCAGAATACTATGCTATGAGCCACGAAGAAAATATAAAAAAAGCTGCTGAAGTAACTAAAACATTTGTAAATAAATATTTTGGTTAATACACTACAAAAGAGGGCTGTTTCTAAATAGCCTTCTTATATACATACTAAAAATTTAGTTATCTATTAAAAATAAATTTATGGAGGTTTTATCATGAAAATAGCATTCGATGTCGATGTACTTGCTAAACAAATGGATATCAACTCAATGGTTCATCAAGTAGCAGATTGGGGTTATAAATATATTGAACAATCCCCTCATCCTCGTATTAATCCATTTTATAAACACCCACTCTTCTCTGAAGAATGTGAACGTGAATATAAAAAAGCTCTCAAAGAAACTGGTGTAGAAATTTCATCTTTTATCTGTGTATATCGCTGGTCTGGACCTACAGAAGAAGAACGTCAATTTGCTGTAGCTAATTGGAAAAAATTAATTCAAATAGCTGTTAATATGGGAGTTCCCGTCATCAATACTGAACTTTCTGGTGATCCTAATAAACAGGAAATTTGCAATGGTATGTGGTTTAAATCTATGGAAGAATTATTACCTATTATTGAACGTGAAGGTTTACGTGTAGAAATTCAATCGCATCCTTATGATTTTTGTGAATTAAATAATGAAACTTGCGATATGGTAAAATCTTTCCGTTCAAAAAATTTAGGATATGTATATTCATCGCCACATGGTTTCTTCTATGACCAAGGAAAAGGAGATGTACGCTCTATGCTTAAATATGCTGGAGATGAACTCACTCATGTATTATTTGCGGATACATTCAATCAGACATTAGATTGTAGATATATAGCTAATCCACCATTTTTAAATGCTAGAGGAAGAGCAGATGTAACTATTCATCAACATTTGGCAATGGGAGAAGGCGATGTAGATTTTGCAGGTATTTTTGAAACGCTTCGTGAAATGAATTTTGCCAATAAACAATTAGCAGAAAATGCACCAAAAGTAGGTGGCGATACTATAGCTTGTGTATCGTATTTTGGTTTCCCAGAAAAAATGAATAGACAAGCGCCAGAAGCTCGTGAACGTATTGAACGTGAACTTTTAGGTAAATAAATAATAATATATTAGCTAGAGTAATCTAGCTAATATATTTACAAAATTATATTTTCGATATATTTTTAATTTTTTAATAATTGTTAATTTTGTTATTAAGAGAGTAAAAGTGAGGGATTTATATGTCTGATGAACAAATAAACACTAAAGCCTCAAGAACGGTAATGATTATGGCTATAACAGCTACATTTGCTTCTTTGGGATTTGGTTATGACACTGGTGTTATCAATGGTGCTCTTCCGTTTATGTCAGCACCTGAACAGCTTAATTTAACTCCAGCCTTGGAAGGTATGGTTGTTAGTGCTATTTGTATTGGTGCTGCTATTGGTTCTGCTGTAAGTGGTCGTTTAGCTGATATTCTAGGAAGAAAACCTGCTCTTACTTATTTAGCTGTTTTATTCTTTGTATCATCTCTTGGTTGCGCTTTATCTATCAATGCTACTATGATTATTGCCTTTCGCTTCTTTTTAGGTATGGCTGTAGGTAGTGCATCTACTATAGTACCAGCTTATTTAGCTGAAATTGCTACAGGAAATCTAAGAAGCAGTCTTGTTGTTTTAATGGAATTGGTTATTGTATCTGGTCAATTACTAGCTTACATAGTAAATGCTATTATCGCTATTAATCTTGGTCATGACCCTCATGTTTGGCGTTATATTCTAGCCTTAGCCGCTGTTCCGGGTATTTTATTATTTATTGGTATGTTCTTCAATAAAGAATCACCTCGTTGGCTTTTGTCTAAAGGCAGGGCATCTGAAGCTATGGAAGTTTTGCGTCTTACTAATGAAAGTGAAGCTAAAGCTATCGCTGAATTTAATGATATTCAAGATTTATTAGCTGAACAAAAAGCGCAAAAGAAATTATCCTTTAAAGATTTTACCGAACCTTGGATGAAAAAAGTTTTAATGATAGGTATAGGTATTGCTATTCTACAACAAGCAACAGGCGTAAATACTATTATGTTCTATGGTTCTCAAATTTTAACTAAATCAGGTTTCTCCACTGATGCTGCTTTAATTGGTAATATTGCCAATGGTCTTATTTCAGTTGGTGGTACACTTCTTGGCTTTACACTTGTTAGAAAATTAACACGTAGAAAAATGCTCGTTATTGGTCTTATCGGTATTTTATTTGCCAACACTTGTATCGGTACAGTATCCAATGTACTTGCTGGTTCTGAAAATTTACCGTATATTGTTTTAAGTCTTACAGTTACTTTCTTGTTCTTTCAACAAACATTTGTATCTCCTGTGACTTGGGTTTATATGTCAGAAATTTTTCCTCTTAGAATGCGCGGTACTGCTCTTGGTATCACTGTATTCTTCCTTTGGGGTTCTAACTTCTTAATTCAATTAGTATTCCCAACTTTAATGGAAACATTTGGTCTTTCCCATACTTTCTATATCTTTAGTGCTATTGGCATCTTATCTATTTTATTTACTAAATTCGTTATGCCTGAAACTAAAGATTTATCTATGGAAGATATTGAACGTAAATTCCGTCGTGATTACAAATAATATTTAACATAATATGAAAGGAAGATTATTATGAATACTGAAAAAATCGCATTTGATATTATATCCTTAGCTGGTGATGCCAAAGCTGAACTTCAGACTGCTTTAAAACTTGCTCGTCAAGGTAAATTTACTGAGGCGCAAGCTCAATTAGATAAAGCTACACCAAAATTGCAAAAAGCTCATGAATTACAAACTCAAGAATTGCTCACTCGTGAAGCTAATGGTGAAAAATTATCTTTTAATGTACTCATTTCCCATGCTCAAGATTATTTAATGACAACTTATATTTTTAAAGATATAGTAGATGAAATTATTCAGTTATACAGTCTTATAAAAAAATAACACAACAACTTAAATTACTCCAAATTTTAAGCTAAGACTTTTGTCTTAGCTTTTTTTATAATTGCCAACGCTTTCGATAAACTCCAGGTGTAAAACCTACCATTTTACGAAAAACATTTTGAAAATAATTAGAATTATTATAGCCGATATTAGCTGCAATTTCGGTAATACTTAACTGCGTATTAATCAATAAATTTTGAGCTTCACCTATCCGTCTTCGTGTAACATATTGCATCGGTGAAAATCCTGTTTCACTTTTAAAAATATGTGATAAATAATATTGATTGGCATTCACAGCTTCAGCAATTGTTTGTAAAGATATTGCTTCATTGTAGTTTTTATCGATATATATTTTAACTTTAGTGGTAAGTGATGGCTCTTTTAACTCTTTTAATACTCCATATTGGTCAATAATAGTACAAAACTTAACCACCAACGCCTGCATTAAAAAATCACTATACTCTGCAATTTTTGATCCATGCTCATCAATATTTTTTTGAATTATTTCCAAAATACTCAAAATCTCACCAAAAGAATCTCCACTACCGATCACAGGACAATAATTATCGGCAATAATTTTATTTTTTTCCAAATGATTCAATTTTAAATTACTAATTCCCAAACAGTAAGTACTTAAATTATCACCATGACCACCAAATTCATCATGTACAATCTCACTATTGTAAAATATTAAATCACCTTTTTTAGCAATATACTTGCTATGTTCTATCGTATATATCCCATTGCCTTCATATACTAATAAAACTTCTACTAGATTTTTATGCACATGCATAGCTCTAGGCATCTTTGATGAATTTTCATCTACTTTACAAAAATATTCTAATTTAGGTATATAACCTTTACTTAAAGTATGTTTATACCGTTGTTGCATAAAATACTGTAACATTCTATCCCCACCTTTTTCAGAATATTTATTTATTTTGTAAAAATGCTAAAAAATCATTAAAAACTATAGACAAATATCACAAAAAGAGTTACTATATAAGTACATAAGTTACTCATAACTTATTCATAAGTTATTCAAATATTTTTAAGTATAGTGATTATTACTCAATAATTTACTATATATATAATCATAAATAATCTTTTATAAACTGTCAAATTTTGGTGTCAAATAGCCCCCTTTTTTATTATGCTATATATTTTCGAGGAGGCCTCTCCTCCTCTACACCAATCTAGCATGTAAAATTAATATATCATATATAACAACTCTTCATTTCTTTAAAATTTAAATTTCATTGATAAGTATATTCGTATACTTATCAACCTCGTAAATTTGGTTATTTATTAACCTTAAAATAAATTAATTAAAATATAACTTTTTTGGAGGAATTCTCATGACAAACATTAAATTAGGTATCTGCCCAATCGGTTGGACAAATGATGATATGCCAGATCTCGGTAAAGAAAATACATTCCAACAATGCGTAAGCGAAATGGCTCTTGCTGGTTTCACTGGCTGTGAAATGGGTGGTAAATTCCCTAAAGATGTAGAAGTATTAAAAAAAGCTCTTTCTCTTCGCGGTCTTTCTGTTGCTAGTGCTTGGTTTAGCTCTTTCTTAACTACAAAACCTTATGAAGAAACTGCTGAAGCATTCAAAGCTCATCGTGATTTCTTACATGCTATGGGTGCAAAAGTTGTAGTTGTATCTGAACAAGGTAATAGTATCCAAGGTCAAATCAATACTCCTGTATTCGCTGGTAAACCTTACAACACTGATGAACAATGGACACTCGTTGCTGAAGGTCTTAATAAATTAGGTGCTTTAGCTGCTGAAAAAGACATGAAACTCGTTTACCATCATCATATGGGTACTGGCGTTCAAACTGAAGCTGAAATTGATAAACTCATGGAAATGACAGATCCTAATCTTGTATTCCTCTTATATGATACTGGTCATCTTGTATGCTCTGGTGAAGATCATATCCGTATTCTCCAAAAACATATAAATCGTATCAAACATGTTCATTTAAAAGATGTTCGTAAAGAACTCGTAGAAAAAGTAAAAAATGAAGACATGAGCTTCTTAGATGGTGTTAGAATGGGTATGTTTACTGTTCCTGGTGATGGTTGCATCGATTTCAAACCAGTTTACGATATTCTTAAAGAAAATAATTATGAAGGTTGGACAATGGTTGAAGCTGAACAAGATCCTGCTATTGCTAACCCACTTGAATATGCTCAAAAAGCTAGAAAATATATCCATGAAGTTTCCGGCTTATAATTTATAGCAGACAAAAGCCTTCCTTTTATGGAAGGCTTTTATTTTATCATTATTTGGAGGTTTTTTAATGGACTTAGCTATTATTCTTGTTAGTCTCTTATTATTAATGTTTTTTGCCTATCGTGGTTTTTCACTTATTTTTATTGCTCCAATTTTTGCTGTATTGGCTGCAATTAGTAGTGATTATGCTTCTATGCCTGTTTATAGTGAATTATATATGACTAAAGCTGCTGAATATATTAAAAGTTATTATCCTGTCTTTTTATTGGGTGCAGCTTTTGCTAAAATCATGGAAGAAGGTGGACTTGCTGCCTCTGTTGCTGCTAAAATAGTATCTGTACTTGGTAAAGATCGTGCTATTCTTGCTGTTCTTCTTGGTTGCGGTGTTCTTACTTATGGTGGACTCAGTGTTTTTGTTGTAGCCTTTGTTATGTATCCATTTGCTGCTATTTTATTTAAACAAGCTGATATCCCAAAACGTTTATTACCTGCTATTTTATGGATGGGTATTTTTACGTATAGTATGGTATCACTACCTGGTACACCACAAATTCAAAATATTATTCCTGCTGCCGTATTTGGTACTACTACTTGGGCTGGTATTGGTCAAGGCTTACTTGCATCATTTTTATTTTTCATGATTGCTTATGTTTGGATTTCTTACCGTAGTAAATCGCTTAAAGCAAAAGGTGAAGGTTATGGTAATCATACATTAAATGAGCCTGAAAATAATACCGAAGCTCTTCCTGATTGGCGTTTATCTTCTATTCCACTTTTAATGGTTATTGTGATTAATCTCTATGTTAGTAATCCATTCAATTGGGATTGGGCATTTCATTGGGATCAAAATAGTTTAGCTAGTTTTGCGCCACTAAATCTTTCCTTGATTGCTCCAAATGTGGCTAAAGTACAAGCTATTTGGTCTATTAATGTTGCTTTACTTTTAAGCAGTATTGTAGCTGCTTTCATTGGTCGCAAAAAATTACGTCGTTTAGGTGGCGTTATGCATCCTATCAATGCTGGTGCTATAGGTTCTACTTCTGCTGTATTGAATGTAGCTTCTGGTTATGCTTTTGGGTGCGTTATTGCTGCTCTTCCTGCATTTGCTCTTATAAAATCTGCTCTCTTAGGTCTTTCTCTTGGTGATGGGCCATTATTCTCTTCTATTATCACTACCAATATCATGGTTGGTATCACTGGCTCTTCTTCTGCCGGCTTAATGATTACTGTAGGTACTTTCGGCCCAGAATGGCTTGCTTGGGCTCAACAAGTAGGTATGTCTCCAGAAGTTTTACATCGCATTATTTGTATTGCTTCTGAAGGTTTTGATTCTGTTCCTCATGCAGGTGCGCTTGTTACCTTAATTGCTGTTTGCGGACTCACTCACAAAGAATCTTACTATGATGTATTTATTCTTACACTTTTAAAATTCCTTGTAGCCTTTGTTTGCTTGGCAGCATATATGTTATTTGGATTAGTATAATAATTTATTAAATATTACGAGGAAATATGCTTATGACTCTACAAAGAACATATTCATTACTAGCTTTAGCTACTATTTTTTGGGGAATTCAACCTCTTTGTATAAAAATTATCGTAAGTAGTTGGTCGCCAGCTGCTCTTACTTGCGTTCGCTACTTATTTATTAGTAGTATTTTGTTTTTTATTATGTTTCTTCGTCACGAGTCCAAAATTCTTCCTCCAAAACATTGCATTATTCCTCTTATATTTATGGGACTTACAGGAATAGCTCTTAATAATGTTTTACAGTTTACGGGACTAAAATATTCTACGATAACTAACTGTACTTTAATTGCAGCTACAGGGCCAGCTGTTACTGCTCTAATCGCTACTATTTGTATTCGTGAACGTCTGCAAATCCTCCAATGGGTAGGTATTGCGATTTCTTTTGTTGGTGTGATTTTTTTGGTCACAAAAGGCTCTTTGGATATCTTATTTAATTTTAAATTTAATCCTGGTGATATTTTATTTTTCTCATGTCAAATAGTCTGGGCTCTTTATTCTATCCTTGGATTAAAAATTATGAAAGAATTATCAGCTATCGCTGTAACTGCATGGTCCGGTTTGATTGGCGCAATTGAAGTTTTTATTTATGCTTTTTTCACCAATCAATTAAATTATATTCCTTTAGATTTTGCCGGATATAGTTCGTTTATTTTTGTTGTTATCTGTGGTGGTGTAGCCTCTATGGTCTTTTGGAATATTGGTGTAAAAAATGCAGGACCTAGTATGTCTGCAGTCTTTTCTAATATTACGCCAATTGTCGGTATGCTATGCGGTGCGATATTTTTAGCTGAGCATATTGGCATTATGCAACTTTCTGGTGCAATTGCCATTTTTAGTGGTGTATATATCACAACCCATAATAAACAAATAAAAACACTATTAGCTAAAAAATCATAAAAAACCTCAGGATTATTTTCCTGAGGTTTTTATTTTAAATGTTTCACGTGAAACATTTTTATTTATTTATCAAATTTTTATCTACTATATTTTGATACATTTTCATTAATTCAGATACACATTGTACTTCATTCATCTTTTTCCAATCAAAATTATATGCTTGCATTACAGCTTTGTCATTTTCTTGATGTGCTTTACGAAGCTCTTTTGGCATAGTAAGTTCATCATATAAATCAGCAAGTGAAGCATTAGCATAAAGATTTCTAGCAGCTAAAATCATTTGAGCAGTTTTTTCTATTTGCTGTTTTTGCTTTATTGTAGGCTTACACCATGGAAAATTATTATAAACAATATTTATTGAATATCTATAATCACTTTTTATTCTCCCACAAATAGCACGTATCCAAGCCATATGCACATTTGAAGATAAAATACCAAACATATATAAATTTGCATAAGGAATAATTAAATTTGCATCACCACAAATAATTTCTTTACTCATATAACCAATTGGTATATATCTCCTATTTTCTGATGAATGTCTTGGTATTATTAAATAATTACCGTCGGGTTGACGTATTTCTCCAAATAAATATGGCATATTAGCTAACTCTCTAGTAGATTTACGACTACTTTCTGAACGTATTTTTTGTACATTTTCTATAGCTACTTTTATTGGTAATATATTTCTATATTCTTGAGGAGAAATATCTTTTAGCCATAAACAATATCTTTTTTTATTATTAATAAACTCTGTTGCACCTACAAATTGTTTAAATAACTTTTCTGTATTAGAATATTTTCTAATAATTGCATTTTTATCTTCTTCTGAATAATTACTAAGAAATCCACCATCATTTGGCATACTGCCAAACATCATTTCTGGCATATCAGATAAAGATTTTCTTCTGCTATTTATAAAAATATTAGGAGCATTTAATAGATAAGCATTAATATTTTCTACCATTTGAACTCGATTATCATTACTATATAAATTTTTTAATTGTTTAGATTTGCCTCTACTAAAGCCAATTATTACACAATGAACATGAGCTTTCGTATTAGCTTCACTATCCCAAATAAAAGTACGATATGCAAAATCAAATTGTATACCACTATCAAATAATGGCTTCCACAATATAGCCACAACTTCTCCCTGAGTAATAGAATTTGTTGATACTAATGCTGTTTTTATAAATGTATTATACATAAAGTCAGCAGATTTTTTATACCAACAACTTACATAATCTAAATTTCCTATACCTTTCCAACCCTCAAAAATATTATTAACATCTTCTTTTTGAGCTTTATTCATTAATCTAGCACCAATAAATGGAGGATTACCTATAATGTAATTTAATTTTTCTTTAGCAATAATATCTTGCCAATCCATACGCAAAGCATTACCTTCCACAATATAAGCGTTGTTTTTTAATGGTAAAAAATCTAAATCCATATGGATAATATTTTCTGTTTCCTTCATCATCTGATTTTCAGCAATCCATAGAGCTGTTTTGGCTACATTAACTGCAAAATCGTTAATTTCTATACCATAAAATTGACTTATAGATACTTTTATTAAATTATATTCATGTATATCCGTAATTAAACCAGCAAGTGTAGAACCTTTACCTTCTGTTTGTAAAAGTTCCTTTAACACTTCATTTTCTAATCTACGTAAAGATAAATAGGTTTCTGTAAGAAAATTTCCTGAACCACAAGCCGGATCTAAAAAGGTTAAACTAGCTAATTTGTTTTGAAATTCTTCTAATTTCAATTTACGTAATTTTTTTATAGATTTTATTTGTGCAAATTCTTCTTTTAATCCATCTAGAAATAATGGATCAATTACTTTATGTATATTTTCTATTGATGTATAGTGCATACCTCCATTACGACGAGTTTGTGGATTTAAAGTGCTTTCAAATACTGCTCCAAAAATTGTAGGACTAATCATACTCCAATCAAATTGTTCACTGCAATCTTTTATTAATAAATCTATTATTTCATCATTAAATTGAGGTATTTCTATATCTTCATCTGCAAATAAACCACCATTAACATAAGGGAAAATTTTTAAATCATCTTCAAGATATGGATCTCTATCTTCTTCTTTTGTATCTAAAGTTTTAAATAAATCTATAATTGCTTTACGAACTTTATTTTTAGGAATGCTTTGTAAATAATCATGAAACATATCACGTTTACCAAAAATTCCTGCATCTTCTGCGTATAAACAAAATACTAGTCGCACACATAACATATTCAAACTTTTTAATGCGTTTATACTATCTGGTTTTATATATTGATTCAATAAAGCATTATATAATCGCCCTACTAATTCACCAGCTTTTATAGATATATCTTCTTCTCTTTTTATATGTTTATCTTCAGCATTAATTATAAAATTTAAACGATAATATTCTTTTGACAAATTTTTTAATAATAATTCTTCGGGTTCTCCATGTGGATTTTCCATATCATAAATTAAAAATGACCAAAAATTACATGTAATGATATATCTAGGTCGTTGAGAATATGGTAAATTGGCAGAATAACGTTTTGCCTGTTGAAATGGAGATAATAATGACCCATCAGATTGCTTGATAGCTTTTCGTAAATTTTTACTACTATCTTTTTGTTCAATTAAAACATGTGTTGACTCTATTATGCCATCTATAAAACTTGTATGGTCTAACATTACTTTATCTTCAAATTTTATAAGTTTTTCTGGTTCTTCTACACCCAATACATCTCTTAATAAAGATAACCAAAATGCTTGACTTTCTCCTTTTTCATAACCTTTATCTTTCCAATATTCAGCAAAAGCTTTAGCTTTTTCACTTTGTCTTTTTTTATCCATAACTTATAAACCTCTAAATAAAATTTATTTCTTTACTAATATAAGTTTAACATATTTAAAATGTTTCACATGAAACATTTTAAAAGCCTTAAGAAAAAAATTCTTAAGGCTTTTTTATTATCTATTTATTTTGTCATCTTCTGTGATTTTACGAATTACTCGACAAGGATTACCTACTGCTACTACATCATCAGGAATATCTTTTGTTACGACACTACCTGCACCAATTACGCTATGTTTTCCAATAGTTACTCCCGGAAGTACTACCACTTTTCCTCCAAGCCAAGCACCATCACCAATATTAATAGCTTTAGCTTTTTCCATGCCTTCACGTCTAGCTTTTTCATCATATGGATGCAATGCACAATATAAACCTGCATTTGGCCCAACTAATACATTTTTACCAATATTTATTTCATTAGTATCCAGAAAAACACCACTATGATTAATCACACTATCATCACCAATATTTACATTTGTACCATAATCACAAGTAAATGGTGGAATAATGCTCGCATTTTCGCCAAAAGAATTTATAATGGCTTTGGCCATTCTATCTTTATAAGCCCAAGTATTGTCTGTAATTCTACTATAAGCTTCTGTATGTTTATTATTTTCTTGACGCAATTTCATCATTTCATAATCCATAGCATTATACCATTTGCCAGCTAACATTTTTTCATATTCACTATGATTATCTTGTTCTTGCGTAATTTCTTGATAGTATTTTTCTCTATCTTTTTCAGTAATTTCACGTAAAACACGAGCTGGATTGCCGACAACAATTGTATTTTCGGGTACATCTTTCGTTACGACACTACCTGCTCCAATAATAGCATTTTCGCCAATAGTTACCCCTGGTAAAATTATAGCAGAGCCACCAATCCATACATTATCTTTGATTGTAACTGGTTTGGCATAAGCTAAATTTTCTTCTCTATATTTAGCTACTAATGGATGACTTACTGTATATATACCAACTTTTGGCCCAATAAGTACATTATCGCCAATTTTTACCATTGCTGTATTCAAAATTGTACAATCATAATTTATAAAACTATCTCTACCCATTTCTAAATGATTGGCAAATTCCATATAAAATGGACTATTTATAATTGCACCTTCTTCAAATTTAGCCACAAAAGTTCTCAAAAAATCACGACGACGCTGGATTTCACTATTGGATAATTTATTTAAAATATTTATATAATGTGTTGTATCTTTTATTATCTGGAAAATTGCTTTATCTGTAGCTTGATATAAATAACCATGTTCTAATTTATATAAATTATCTTTTGTTTCATCGGCTAAAATTAAAGCATTTAATTTTTCTTGGTCTTTTGCCGTAATTTCTCTAACAACCGTACAAGGATTGCCCATGGCTAGTGAATTATCAGGGATATCTTTCGTTACGACGCTACCTGCTCCAATCACACAATTTTCGCCAATAGTAACTCCCGACATAATCACTACATCACTACCAATCCAAGAATGAGAACCTACTTTTACTTCTTTAGCATATTCTAAAATTTTTTCTTTACGTAATTCATGATGAATAGGGTGATTTGGTGTATAGATATTACAATTTGGCCCCATATATACATAATCACCAATAGTGATTTTTGCTGAATCTAAAAAACAACAATTATAATTTATATACGTATGTTTACCGATAAAAATATGCTCACCATAATCACAACGAAATGGTGGTACAATATAACTTTCTTCGCCAAATTTAGCTACTAAATTGCATACTATGGATTTTATATAATCCATATCAAAATAATCCGTTCTATTTAATTCACAGAGTAAACCATATGTTTTATTTTTCTTTTTTATTAATTCTGTATCCGCAACATCATATAATTTACCTAAACTTTGTAATTGTATTGCTGTTTCCATTAGTAAAATCCCTTTCATAACTATATTTTAATTTCTAGTTTAACAAAAAAAGAGCCTTAAAAAAAGGCTCTTTTTCTGGTTCTATAATAACTGTTAGGGTTTAAGAAAATTCTTAGGCTCTAACATTTATTATTATTTTTGATGAAGTTTAATATATTCGATGATTAAATCAGCAGCTTTTTCTAAGCCTAAATGACTTACATTAATCATTAAGTCATAGTTTTTAGGGTCGCCCCAAGTTTCACCTGTATAATAGGCATAATATCTTTTACGATTTTTATCTTCTTTGTCTAATTCTTTTAAAGTATTATTGCCATAATGATCTTTAGCACGATTTTGTCTAAATTCATCATCAGCGTAAATAAAGATAGAATATCTATTAGGATAGTCTTTTAGAATATAATCAGCACATCTACCGATAAATACAGCACTGCCTTGTTGCGCTAATTTTATAATAGCGGAAGACTGTTCTTTGAACATTTGATTGTAAAAAGGAATACTTTCAAATGCATAATCACCTAAAGAGCCAGGCATATTATAAGATGTTTTGATTAAATCTTCAGTAGCTTCAGTAGATAATGGTTCATTAGAGCCATTTAATTTATCTGCAGCAAGATGAACTATTTTACGATCATAACAATGTATACCTAATTTTTTTGCTACAAGGTTAGCGACTTCTCTACCACCGCTACCATATTGACGAGTGATTGTAATATAGGTATTGTCTTTTAACATAATAAACCTCCTAAATTTTGTTTGTATTTAATAATAATCCCCCACTAAAAAGTGGGGGAAATTATATCAGATATGATAATAGTTATTATAATTTACCTTCAGCTTCACGAATTGCTAAGTCTTTCATGATTTGAGGATAGATTTTATCTAATTTATATAATAACAATACGATGATGATGATAACCCATACAAGGATAGGACCATACATATAGAGATTTACAATCATATCGATAGCGCTTTGTGGTTGAACAGCTGAACCAGTAGTAGAAGATACATAACCAGCATAAGAAAGCATACTAGTTAAAATTGCACTTGTAAGACCAGAACCAACTTTTGTACCTACAGAACCACCAGAGAAGATAAGACCTTCTTGACGGAGGTGGAATTTCCATTGACCGTATTCAACAACGTCACCTAAGAAACCGAAGATTACAGAGTTTAATGGAGCGAAACCGATACCACGGATAATGCAGCTGAATAATACCCAGTTGAAATCAAGTGGATTGAGGAGATAAATTAAGTGACCAACTAAAGCTAAAGTAACACCAGCAAGACTCATGTTTCTTTTGCCGAATTTTTTCAATAAATAAGGGCTACCAAAGATAGTGAAAGCAATCATAGTGAATGTTTCAACTAAGTATAAGATACTGAATAAGGAATCATCAAAGAAAATATATTTACAATAGTATGGTAAGATTGTACCAGTGATGTAGAAAATAACGTTCTGCATCATCCAAATAGTCATAGCAAGCCAGAAATATTTATTTAAGCAAAGAGCTTTAAGGGATTTTTTAACAGGAATTTTTGTAACTTCTTTTCTTGCTTCAATAACAACAGTTTCTTTACATTTGAAGAAGCAGATAAGTAATAAGATTAATGCAAGAACAGCCCAAATTGACATAACTTTAACCCATGCCATTTGGTTATCACCAAATACTTTAATAAGAGGTAAAGTAGCGGAAACAGCTAAAATTTTACCAAGTGGAGATAATGCCATTCTAACGATACTGAGCATATCTCTTTCACGAGATACACGAGTCATCATAGTAGATAAACTACCATATGGTAAGTTTAATGCAGTATAACAAACAGTAGTACAGAAGTTATATGTTACGAAAAGATAAATAAATTGCAATGTTTCAGTTGTTTGTGGAACTGTATAAATAAGTACGATGGAAATAGCAAATGGAATACTTGTCCATAAAATCCAAGGACGAGATTTACCATATTTGGAATTAGTTTTTTCTACGATGAATCCCATTACAACGTCAGAGACACCATCAAAACATCTGGATAATAACATTACAAGACCGACAGTAACAGGGCTGATACCAGCATAGTCAGTATAGAAGAATGTTAAGATACTCATAGCACCCCAAACGACGTTTTGGGCAGTATCACCAAGACCATAGGCTATACGCGTAAACCACGAAAGCTTCTCAGTAGATAATTGGGCATTATTCATAAAAATACTCCTCTCAAAAAAAAGAAAATTAATAAAAAATAATAAATTTCAAATATATCAGAAATTTAAAGCAAAACTATTTTTTTATAATCATATTTTTTTTGATTAGGAAGGATTCATTCCTTCCTAATCAATTTTATTTTTGTAAGTCGTTATAAATTATAAATTGTAAGCGTCAGCAATTTCTTTAATAGTTACAGGGCGACCTTCAGCAACGGATTTTTTAGCAGCAAGACCGATTAATACAGGTTGCAAACCATCGTTTGCATTAACTTCTGTAGCTGTATCATTTTCGATTGCATCAACGAAGGATTTTACTTCATTAGCATAAGCCATCATGTAACGTTCTAAGAAGAAGTACATAGGTTTTTCAGCAACAACGCCTTCTTCACCGCTGAATACAGCATTAGAATCGGAGTCATTGGAGATTGCGATAGCACCTTTAGTACCGAAGACTTCAGCACGTTGGTCATAACCATAAACAGCTTTACGGCAGTTGTCGATAACAGCTGTAGCACCGTTAGCAAGTTTTAATGTAATAACAGCAGTATCAATGTCACCAGCTTCGCCGATTGCAGGGTCAACAGTAACGGAACCAACAGCGAATACTTCAGTAACTTCACTACCGGAAAGGTAACGAACCATATCGAAATCATGGATAGTCATATCGAGGAAGATACCACCGGAAACTTTTACATATTCGATTGGTGGAGCTTCTGGGTCACGAGAAGTAACTTTGATGATTTGTTGTTTACCGATTTTACCAGCAGCTACAGCATCTTTAATAGCACGGAAGTTGTGGTCAAAACGACGGTTGAAGCCAACTTGATATTTAAGACCGGAAGCATTAACAACATCTAAAACTTCTTTAATTTTATTTACATCATGGTCAATAGGTTTTTCACAGAAAACGTGTTTACCAGCTTGGATAGCTTCGATAGAAAGTGGAGAGTGCATATCTGTAGAAGCACAGATTAAAACAGCCTGAATTTCTTTATCAGCTAAGATTTTTTTGTAGTCAGTATAAGTTTCAGTAATACCAAGGGAATTTGCCCAAGCAACAGTATTGTCATTTAAGAATGGATCTGCGATAGCTTTTACTCTTGCATTTGGAACGAATTTGGAAATACTTTCACCGTGAACACGACCGATACGGCCTGCACCAATAATACCAATATTAATCATAGTTTATAACCACCTTTGAAATTTATGTTTAACTTTTGAGTTATTTATGTGTATCTTATGTATATAATTTTAACTGTTTTTTAATGAATTTATCTATAAAATATTGCTTTTATTTAAATAAAATGTAATTCCAAAATACTTTATTTATATATTGTTTTGAGTTTGTGAAAAAAATACTTAAGTTTAAAGCTATAAAATATTGCTTTTATCAGAAAACTTCAAACTTTGTTATCATTTAGACAAGGGCAAAAACTACAACATTTTTCAATAAATATTTACATAAAACAACAAAATATACCCAAAAGATTATCAAATAAAACTATTAATAATCATATAATGAGTTTGTTTTGGTTAGAAGTGTTAATCGATAATTGGTATCCATTTCGGATTTTTATGCGCAGCAAAACAAAGTTCAAGTTGTTCTTTTGTATTTTTGCCTAATGATAAAGTAGGCAAATTATCTAATGAGAAGTAATCACTATCACTAGTTTCAATATTTTGTTGAAAATTACCAGAAATTACTTCACATAGCATGAATATTTTCGTTATACCATAAGCATATAAAGGCGTATTATGACGATTGCGATCGTGGATAGCAATTAATCGTGTAGGAATGACATTTAGTCCAGCTTCTTCTTTAGCTTCTTTGATTAGATTGTCGCAAATTGATTGATTTACATCGACCCAACCACCAGGAAGTGACCAACGACCATCACGTTCTTTTACAAGAAGGATTTTATCATCTTTAAAAATGACAGAACGAGTGTCAAGTTTTGGTGTTTGATAGCCAGTTTCATTGCAAAATAAAGTTTTAACTTTTTCTACTGGTAAATCAGTGTATTCACTCATAATTTCTGCAGCCATTTCGCTAAGACGAGTAAAACGTTCATAATCAAAATCATCTTTAGTATAGCTAAGACCTGCTTGAGCGATAAATTGCATTTCCATAGCAGTAGTGAGCCATTTATGATTGATATAAGGTTTTTCTATCATAGTCAAAATATTTAATATATCGTAAGGTTGACGAAAATAATATTTAGCTAAAATATGCTTAAAATCCTGACAAGCCCAAGTTGCTAAAGCAAAATCTAAATTTAGTTTTTGTGCTAAAGCATTGTCCGTAGCATCAATACCAATAAACAAACTTTGTTTGTTACCAAAAAAAGATTTGGAGGTATCCACAAATTGAATTTTAAAGTTTTTTTGTTGTAAAACCTTAGTTAGATGTATTAATTCTTTGTTAGATTGAAGTTTGTGATTGATTAATAATTGATTGTACATAATATCACCATCTTATAGAATTTATAAAAAATAATTATAAATAGTATTATATATTGTTTAGACAAAAAAGTATAAAATATTTTTATAAGTAATTGAAAAATATTCTCAATTAGATTATAATATACAAGTGATAATAATTCTCAATAATAGAGGTGAGTGAATGCGCGTAGTTAATAGTACATATAATGATGTAGAAAAAATGTTAGCTTTTCATGGTGCGCCTACTTTAGAAGGAATAAAATCTGGAAGTTTGATTTCTTTTAATAAACAACGAATTAAAAATTGTCAGGAGGTTTTAGATAAATATAAAACTTGTATGGAATGTAAAGGTTTATATTTTTTTGTATTATCAGAAACGGATAATTGGTTATTATTGCTTATTTATCGAAACAATATTTTAAAATCAATAATTCAGGATAGTAATATACAAGCTTTTTTACGTTTTTATGGATATAAAAATTGGCAAGATGTTGGGGATAATTTAGCTTATTTAAAGTCGAGAATGGCTTTGCAAAAGGGATTTCCACATGAAATTGGAATATTTTTGGGTTATCCATTAGAAGATGTAGAAGGTTTTATTAAAAATAGTGGTAGACATTTTAAGCTTTGTGGGCATTGGAAAGTATACTCAGATATTGAACGCGCAGAAAAGTTATTTGCAAGTTATGCGGAATGTTCGAATCGTTTTTGTAATTATTTAATGCAAGGAAAGTCTATAGAAGAATTAGTAAAAGCAGTGTAAATAAAGGAGAAATTTTTATGAAAAAAGTAGCAGTTATTTATTGGAGTGGTTCAGGTAATACCGAAGCTATGGCAAAAGCTATTGTAAAAGGATTAAATGAAATAAATGCTGATTATGATGTATATTTTGTAAGTGATTTTAATGCAGAATTGACCGAGGATTATGATGCTTTGATTTTGGGGTGTCCAGCCATGGGAGCAGAGGTATTGGAAGAATGTGAGTTTCAGCCAGTGTATGATGAGATGAAAAACTTTTTAGCAGGAAAACAAGTAGCATTATTTGGCTCATATGGCTGGGGCAGTGGTGAATGGATGCAAAGTTGGGAGGAAGATATAAAAGAAAATGGTGCAATTTTATTTGAAAAAGGTTTAATAATTAATGAACTACCGCAAGAAAATGATCTTAAATTATGTGTAGATTTTGCGAAGCGTTTTGTTCAAAATAAATAATAAAAAATCCTTAACTGAAAATCGTATCAATAAGATAAATTTCTTTTGATAGGATAAAGTCAGTTAAGGATTTTTTTATTGACAAAAAACATGGTTTTAGTAGTAAAATAAACATATATTATACACAGAGGAGAGACTGCTATGGAAAAAGCTAAGGTATATTTTACAAATATGCGTGCTCATGCGGGCAAAGAAAATTTATTACAAAAATTAGAGCGTTTAATGGTAAAAGCAGGCATAGATAATATTGATTTTAAAAATAAATTTGTAGCGATTAAACTTCATTTTGGTGAACCAGGAAATTTGGCATATCTTCGTCCAAATTACGCAAAAGTAGTAGCTGATGTAGTAAGAGCTCGCGGTGGTAAACCATTTTTGACAGATTGCAATACTTTGTATGTTGGTCGTAGAAAAAATGCTCTTGAACATATGGATGCAGCTTATGAAAATGGCTATAATCCATTCACTACAGGTTGTCAAGTAATTATTGCTGATGGCTTAAAAGGTACAGATGAAGCTTATGTACCAGTACCTAATGGTGAATATGTAAAAGAGGCAAAAGTTGGTCAAGCTTTGATGGATGCAGATATTATCATTGATTTATCTCATTTTAAAGGTCATGAAATGACTGGTTTTGGTGGAGCAATCAAAAATATTGGCATGGGCGGTGGTTCTCGTGCTGGTAAAATGGAAATGCACTGCGATGGTACACCAAAAGTTTTAGCTGAAAAATGCGTGGGTTGCGGTGCTTGCAGCCGTATTTGTGCTCATGAAGCTCCAATCATTGAAGATAGAAAATGTCATATAGACCCTAATAAATGTGTAGGCTGTGGTCGTTGTATTGGAGCTTGTCATTTTGATGCGATAAAACCTACAAAATGGAATGCTGAAGATTTATTAAATAAACGTATGGCAGAATATGCTCATGCTATTTTACATGGTAGACCACAATTTCATATTAATATTATTACTGATGTTTCTCCAAATTGTGATTGTCATGGTGAAAATGATTTACCAATCGTACCAAATCTTGGTATGGTAGCATCTTTTGATGCTGTAGCAGTTGACCAAGCTAGTGCAGATATTGTAAATAATGCACCAGTAATTGCAGGTTCTGAACTTGCGGAAAATATCTTAAAAGATAGCATGGAAGCCGTAAAACATGACCATTTCCATAATACACATCCTAATACAAATTGGCATACTTGCCTCGAACATGCTGAAAAAATAGGTCTTGGTACTTGTGATTATGAATTAATTGAAATTTAAGTGTAAATTGAAAAACAGCACTATTTTTAGTGCTGTTTTTTTATTATAAATAAATTTATTTTTATATATGTTTGAGTATATTTACTATAGAAAATCTCTTTTGTTTTATAATAGAAAAATAGGATTATTTGAAATATGTATTTTTATCATAATAGAGGAGGGATAATATTTATGTTAAGAAAAATATTTATAGGAAGTTATATTATAATATTTTCATTGTGTATATTATTTAAGTTTTTGTTAAACACAGATGTGTTTTTAATATATTTTATAGTAACATCTATAATAGTTAGTTTATTCCTCAATATCTGTTTAATTTTAAAAATAAATTTTATATGTGTTTATATTGTAACTATATATAAGAGTTTGGGCTATATTGATAATAATTTATCGTATAAGACAGAAACTTTACAATTTTTAGGGCTAAGAGACTTATCTTCAACAATAATATTAATAGATATTTTAATTATGCCAATGCTAAAATATTATGACCTTGATTACGTATATACTACAAATGATATTCTTTTGAGTATACAAACGATAATTTTTGTGGTAATGGTGTGTATTGAAATATATAGTGCATCTAAAATAAAAAAATATAAAAATTTAAGTTAAGTATATACTATTGAACTAAGTTCTGCATTAATAGCAAATCAATTAAAATTTATGGGAGAAAACAATTATACAGTTTTTGTAACTACTTCAACTAAGGAAATATCACTCAAATACAACTTCCTGAAGGAACAACAATTAATAATATATTTCGTGAAAAACGTACTAAACGAGTTCAATTAGTTATGCAACCAAGAATTTAATCAAATGAAGAGACACTGCCAACAAAACAATATCAGTGTTAACGATTTTATCAATACTCTAATAAATAATTACTTTAATAAAAAAGAACAATGAAATAAAGGGATATATCAGAAGATATATCCCTTTATTTCATTCCCAAAAATGATAATCAACAAGAGGTTCAACTAAATTGATAATATACCAAGCATTATTTTTTATCAGAACTGTAAATTGTTGATAACCTTGACCACCAGAAATATGATTATTATGCTTATCTTCTAAAGATTTAATATAACGTATATCTACATAAATAATTCTGGAGTCGTTTTCATCTTGTTTTTGATGTAATTCCGTCAATTCAATTGTGCTGAAATGGTCTAATTCCGGATATTGTATTTTTTGATTAAGTTTTTTAAAAATTTCTTCTGACATGTATGGAGATATTTTTTCATCATATCCATCTTTAGTAGTAATAGCATATTTTGTTATTGGAATAATATTAATATAAGATGTATAAGATTGATTAGCTTCTTTAAATTGAGTAATAAAAATAGTTGAAGGAATTATCAAGTTAAATATAGACATACCAACAAAAAAGATACATAGAATGAGTTTGAAAAAATATTTTAAGTAAATATTTTTGTTTATTTTAATAGGAAAATATAAATATAAAATACTTGTAGTTATACATACAATACAAAGAATACCCCAAAAATTATTAATAGGAATATTAAAATAAATAAATAGATAAATAATACTTGCTAGTATTTTGGAACAGATTATTTTTTTTGAGGACAACTTACCATTTAAAGGAAAAAAAATATATATTAAAGGAAGTATTAAAAATATTAAATGATAGATACTTTCTTTATGTGGAAGAATGGAAAATGAATAAAGTATAGGAAAACAAAATACAATAATATTACAACTTAAGAAATGGATTATTAATAAGATTTTTAATAGCTTCAAAAGAACATCTCCTATAAATATTAATATTAATTAAAAGATTTTTTGTATGGGTTCAATTTGTTGTGATAAATAAATTCTATATAAATGTAATCGGTTACAAAATAAAATTTAAGGAGAAATATAAAAATGAAAAGTTCTGATGTAGTTTTAAATCGTTCAAAAGCTGTAGAATATGCTTTAAAATATGCAGAATTTCCTAATGTAGATATAAGTACAGAAGAAGGTTTTTGGTTTTTCTTGGAAGATTGTACAAATTTTGTTTCCCAATGTTGGAATTATGCAGGTATGCCACAAAATAGTGGTTGGTATTGGAATAATCGTACAGATTATTCAGCTTCATGGACTGTTGTCAATGATTTTGCGAATTATATGACATATAATTCTGCTATGTATATGGAAGATAATCAAACAGTTGCTGTATATAAATGGGATAGCAATGGAGTTGAGCCTGGAGATATAATTCAATTTTATAACCCAACAGATGGTTGGCATCATTCTGCTATTATCACTAAAATTGAAAATGGAGAAATACATTATGCTCAACATACTACTAATTCAGCAGATAAAAAATTAAGTGATATATATCCACATCAAGAAACACAAATTCGTTTTATTTGCCCTAAAAATGCAGTATATTGATAATATATATTATTATATATATTTATTGGAATGTCAAAGTAGAATAAAAGTTATTATATAAATAAATTGCACTCTCAAAGTTGGATATAAAAACAATTTTGAGAGTGCAGTTTATTTTTTATGTGATAAAATTCGTTGATAATAATTTTTTTAGCTTCTTTAAGGCATTTTTTTCTAGTTTATATATTGCTTGAACGGAAACATTATTTTTTTTTGCAATTTTACTTGTAGAAAATCCATATTTATATTTTTGAATAATGACATTTTGTTCTTTAGCTGTTAAATCTTTTAATAAATTTATAAATTCCAAATCACTAAATGTTTCATCTTCTGATATACAATTTGTTATATTTTCGTCATAATTTATCTCATTAATAAAAGTTAGTTCATTGTTAGACAAGGTATATTGTTGTTTAAAGCATTTGTAGAAGTTAAATTTAATACTATGTGAGATATATGAAATTAAAGTCTTATCATCAATATTATGCATTTTATCTAGAGATATTGTATAGATTAAATGAAGTAGAAAAACATATAAATCTTGTTCAATATCTTCAGAGTGAGCTTTTTTACTATAAGATTTTATTTGATTTTGAAAGATTATTAAAATGTCTATTATTTTATCTTTATTTCCTTTTTGTATTGTATCAATTAACTCAAAAATATATTTTTTAAACTGTAATAATATAAATTTTTTATATTTTAGAGTTTAAATATTTGAGTGTAAAAAAATCTATATTTATAGATTTAATATAAATAGGAGAGTACGTTATGATTATAAATATAGATTATTTAAATGAGATAATTATAGTATTATTGGGTTCTTTAGATAAATTTATTATTGCCTTGATAGTAATAATGATTGTAAATTTTATAACTATATTATTTAGAACATACTATAGTAAAGATATATTAAGATTTGATAATGATAATATAAAAAAAGATTAATAAAAAAACTTTATATATTAATGTTAGTAATATTAGCACATGAATTAGACATTATAATTGGTGAGGATATGAATATTAGGAATGTTTCGATATGCTTTTTTATTGGTAGTGAAGGAATGAATATTTTAAACAATGCAATAGCAATAGACATATCTTTACCTAGTATATTAAAAAGAATATTACAGAATATTAAAAACAAATCTAAATAATATATAGGTTTAAAGTTAGTTAAGGAAAATACTCTATATAAATGTAATTAATTACAAAAATAAAAGTTTTAAGGAGTCTTATACTATGACAATCTATTTAGATGTAAAAAAAGCGGTAGAATATGCTTCAGCATGGGCTATTTGGAATAATCCGCACTATATAACTGTTGAAGGAAATGATTGTACAAATTTTGTTTCTCAATGTTGGCATGAAGCAGGTATTCCATTATCTCCACATTGGAGTAATGATTTATCAACAAGTATTTATACACCAGCATGGACCGAAGTTGGAACTTTTCATTATTATATGACTACATCGGCACCAGATTTAGATCCAGAAATTATGGGAAATTTCCCAGTTGCAGATGAAGTTGCATTAATTGAAACCCCATTAAATGATTATACAGGTATTATCAAACCAGCAGATATTGTTCAATGTTATAATGAAAGTAATGGTTGGCACCATTCAATTATTATTATGGATTTAGTAAATGGTATGCCTAGATATTGTGCACATAGTTCTTTTGCTAATTATATGGATTTAACGGTACAATTTTCTGCATTAGCAGATTCTCCAAATTCAAAAATTAGAGTAATTAGAGCACGTAATAGAATTAATGCTTAAAATAAGGTAGAAATGCTATATATAGCATTTCTACCTTATTTTGTTAATTGAAGATATTAGTTTTTAATTCAATAACAGTTGTATCATTAATATTGATGATAATAGAAGGTAAATATTGTAATTTTTCAACCTTATTTGGATAATATTTTTCAGGAATATCAATATTAGGATTTAAATTAAAAGCGATTTGATAATAAATTTTAGCTAATTGCTTATTACCTAAAATATCATAGGCTTTAGCATAAGTTAAATAAATTGGAGCATCAAGTGGATTAATGTTTTCTATAGTAGGCAATTCTTTTTTTGAGATAATCATGTTGTAAGCAATAGCATATGCTTTAGTAATATTACCTAGTTTTTTATAAATTTGAGCTAATTCAATAGAGCATATAAAATAATCTAAATTTTCTTTAGGGATTAAGTTTAAAGCTTTTTGATAATTGTCAATAGCATTGGTAGCATCATCATAAATTTTCTGATAGATATTACCTAAAATCCAATAAATTTGCGGATTTTTAGGAGCTAGATTTAAAGCTAAATTTTTATATTGAGCAAATAAATCTTCTTTATAAATACCTGCACAAGCAAATGCTTCCCACATATATACTTCTGCTAACTTATCATTATTTAAGTTATTTGAGTTTGTAGAAAGAAAATGTTTTCCTGCATAAAAAGCACTTTCAAAATGACCAGATAATATAGCACTTTTCATCATATTAATAATATAATTATAGTTACTGTTAGCTTGTTTTGGCAGATAATTTAATCTGTTAACTATTTCAAAATACTTATGTGCTAAAGGATAATTTTTTATAGAAGTATAAAATAAAGCTTTTTCTAAAGCCGATGAATAAACTATAGTAGTTCGCTGTTGTTCTAATTCATTATAATTAAAATTTTTATATTGAGGATTTATAGCTATAGCTTTAGCCAACATTTCATCTGCTCCATAGTGTGAACATTTCAAGGCATAGCTATATTCTGCCCAAAAATTAGCAATATTATTATTTAAATTAGTAGCTTGTTTAAAATCATTGATAGCATGGGGATAAAAATCTTTTAGATAATTGTATGTTAGACCACGTTTATAGTATATTTCTGCATTATTAGGTTGTTGTTTAATAGCAGTAGTATAATCTTGAAGTGCTTCAATATAATCCTTATTAGTAAAATAAGCATCTCCGCGAACAATATATGCAGGTGTAAAATCAGGATTAATAAAATCTATAATGTAGGTGGTAATGGTTATTTGTTCTCTTATTGTTAAATTATCAATATCTTTCCATATCTCATGCCAAACTTTTTCGAAAGGAAGAATTTCTTTATTATTTATTAGTTTATAAGACTGATAAGGTATTGCTTCATATAATATATTTGGAAATAGAATAATTTCAGCAAATAAGAAACTAATAACAGTAAAAATAAAACTATTAATAGTGATGTATTTTTTCACGAATAACACCTCCCATTTTGCTATAATATAAGTATAAACAATATCTTTTGTATATATTAATAATATCATAGACAGTTATACTTGGTGTTAATAAAATTATTTTATAGAGAGTGATTTTATGATTAGATTAGTAATAAATATAATGATTGTATTAAGTTGTTTTATTATGTTTATAATAGGCTTATATATAATTCTTTCTAAATACAATGATAGAAGTAAAAAAATATTAAATTTATATAGTTTATTTCATAAATTAGAGGTCTTTTCTGATGAAGATTTTGAGAAAAATTTTCAAGAAATATCAAGAATTTTGGGGTTAAGTATTATAATTGAAGCTATTTTTTTATTAAGTATGTATAGTAGTATTCATTTTATAGGATATTCTTTAGAATATTTAGGTATATTAGTCATTTTTGTATATATTGGTATAAGAATGTATTTATCATCAAAAATTAATCAAATAAAAAAAAGATAGGTTTAATTTTTTTATAAGAAAAATCTCTATATAAATGTAATCGGTTACAAAGAAAATCTGGGAGGTGCAGTGCCGATGTATTAGATAGAAAAATAGTAGTGGAATATGCGTTGAATTATGCTCTTGTACCCAATATCGGTTCAGAAGATGATTTCTGGTTTTTCGTGCAGGACGGTACAAATTTTGTATCGCAATGCTGGTATACGGGCGGAATTAAACAAAACAGCGGCTGGCACTGGCAAAATCGCAAACACCATACAAAGTCATGGACAGATATGAAAAAGTTTGTGCAATATATGACAAAATATTCAGCTTATTATTCTGATAATAATAAACCTGTTGCCCGAATTTGTCGAGATAAAAATTCAGTTCAAATTGGAGATTTAATTCAATTTAGAAATAATGCTGATATCTGGTACAAATTGGCAATTATCACTGAAATAAAAAACAGCGAGATATATTATGTACAGCATAGCCCAAATTGTTTGGAACATAGATTGAGTGAAGACAATGTAAAAGAATTTCGCTTTATCTGTGCAAAAAATTGAAATATGAATACAGTTTATCATCATTTTCTAATATATAGAGAATATAATGATAATAGGAATTATATTTATGATTAGAAAGAAAGGCTGTGATTGTATGTTTAGGAAATTAGCTATGCTATTATGTTTCGGTATTTTGTTAAGTTTTGGTGCGGTAAGTGCTCAGGCTAGTGATGAATTGCCGCCGCTTGTGATTGAAACGGATGATGTAAAATACGCAGGGATAATGCTGAAGCTGGATAAGAACCCGACTATAACGGCACGACAGGAAACAGCTATTCATAAAGAACCTTCACCGAATAGCCCTGTAGTAGGAACAATGCAGCGAAATGATAAAGTTTCAATTGTAGGGGCAAAAGCTTATATTTATCCGCGTATGGGAAAAACCAGAATAATAAAAGATGTTACTTTAAAGGATGAATTCGGTAATGAAAAAAGCTTAAAATATGGAGACGTTGTTTATTTAATATCGTGCGATGTACCGTCTGACTATGTTGTTTGGTATAAAGGTGCCTTTTTGGAGTTACCTGCATATGGAGTAAAAATGCCTAATCCATATATTGATGTAACTCCTTATAAAGAGATATATGCCGAATATGAAGGATATACAAATAAGCAGGATGTAGAAGCCGACTTTGAAATGTATATAGAATATCCGAATGATGACCCGCATACACCAATGAGTACATGGAAATTAGTATATGGAGATGAATTTCGACGTAATGCCGATATATGGCTTTATGTAGAATTACCGGATAAAGTAACGAGAGGCTGGGTACAATTACTAAATGCACATTTAGGTTCAAAAACATATAAACAGATATGGTGGAGACAACTTAGTGTAGAGGATTTAGATGTATTTTATTTAGGTTTTGATTATGAGGGATTTAATTATTGGAAATTTAAAAATTAGGAGTGATATTAATGGCAAAAATAGTAAATGATTTTCAAGAACATGATAATGTTATATTTGTTTATCCAGATACAAAAGAAAAAGAACAGCTTAAATGTGCAGTAAATACAAATGAGTTTTTATTTTATTCGAATAATCCGGAAAGTGTATATTATAAGGACTTTGCTGATAGCGGAAAGTATTTTTGCCGTGAAACGGTCAAGGGCAATGGTCAGATATATACTTGGCACAGAAATGAATACGAAGGAACGATAACATCGCTTATTTTGATGTATAATCCAAATGATTTTGATGTTGAATTAAATTTCACAAATATCGGGACGACAATTGATGCAAACTGGGTTTCTGATGTATACGCTTGGCGAGATTATCTCACAGCTGCTAATAATCCGGTAAAAATTACACTTCATCCTTATGAATATGCTAATATTTTTAGCAGACAGATACCGGCACACTGTAATTTCGGAGTTATCAGCAGAGTATCAATTGTAGATAAACAAGGCAATCCTGCGGCAGTTACTTTCTTTGATTTGGCTTATGTTGATGAAGCTAAATCTGGAAATGCTACAGAACCGGCACAAGCAAGTGTTACAGGAGCAAAATCAGATCCGCATAGAGGTGTAGGAGCTGGTTTTTATGAAACATTTACATTGAATTTATCAATGAGTTCAGATGAACAGAATAAGGCAAAAGTTGTTTCTTTTGGTAAAGATAAAACAACCGATACAAGTAATGATGGAGATTCTTTTGATGGAAAAGATTTAATTCAGATGACGGATTCTTCCGGGCAGATTACAGTTAAAGGATTAGCCGGAAATTACGGCGTACAAATGGACGTAAGACTTAATTTTACCAATAATACTGGTAGTGTCGGTAATTTCAAGGTTGTTATGTCGAGTACAGGTGGGGCAATTTATCCATTTGTTTCACTTGATGGGGTATTTGCTTATCCGGGAAGAAGGATTGATACTGCAGAGAATTTAATGGAAATGATAGATTTAGGAACGATAGAAAATGGACAATCTGTTTCGGTAAGTTTCTTTACAGCATTAACAGCTGTATCCACAGCACCTTTTATTATCGGTGTTATCCGTGCTTAATTTTATAATGAAAAGAACAACCTTGAATTTTCAGGGTTGTTCTTTTTTTATAGGTAGTATAATGATAGTAGAAATTCTATTTATGATGAAAAAGAAAGGCTGTGATTATATGTTTAAGAAGTTGGTTATGCTGTTATGTTTCGGTATATTGCTGAGTTTTGGTGCGGTAAGTGCTCAGGCTAGTGATGAATTGCCGCCGCTTGTGATTGAAACGGATGATGTAAAATACGCAGGGATAATGCTGAAGCTGGATAAGAACCCGACTATAACGGCACGACAGGAAACAGCTATTCATAAAGAACCTTCACCGAATAGCCCTGTAGTAGGAACAATGCAGCGAAATGATAAAGTTTCAATTGTAGGGGCAAAAGCTTATATTTATCCGCGTATGGGAAAAACCAGAATAATAAAAGATGTTACTTTAAAGGATGAATTCGGTAATGAAAAAAGCTTAAAATATGGAGACGTTGTTTATTTAATATCGTGCGATGTACCGTCTGACTATGTTGTTTGGTATAAAGGTGCCTTTTTGGAGTTACCTGCATATGGAGTAAAAATGCCTAATCCATATATTGATGTAACTCCTTATAAAGAGATATATGCCGAATATGAAGGATATACAAATAAGCAGGATGTAGAAGCCGACTTTGAAATGTATATAGAATATCCGAATGATGACCCGCATACACCAATGAGTACATGGAAATTAGTATATGGAGATGAATTTCGACGTAATGCCGATATATGGCTTTATGTAGAATTACCGGATAAAGTAACGAGAGGCTGGGTACAATTACTAAATGCACATTTAGGTTCAAAAACATATAAACAGATATGGTGGAGACAACTTAGTGTAGAGGATTTAGATGTATTTTATTTAGGTTTTGATTATGAGGGATTTAATTATTGGAAATTTAAAAATTAGGAGTGATATTAATGGCAAAAATAGTAAATGATTTTCAAGAACATGATAATGTTATATTTGTTTATCCAGATACAAAAGAAAAAGAACAGCTTAAATGTGCAGTAAATACAAATGAGTTTTTATTTTATTCGAATAATCCGGAAAGTGTATATTATAAGGACTTTGCTGATAGCGGAAAGTATTTTTGCCGTGAAACGGTCAAGGGCAATGGTCAGATATATACTTGGCACAGAAATGAATACGAAGGAACGATAACATCGCTTATTTTGATGTATAATCCAAATGATTTTGATGTTGAATTAAATTTCACAAATATCGGGACGACAATTGATGCAAACTGGGTTTCTGATGTATACGCTTGGCGAGATTATCTCACAGCTGCTAATAATCCGGTAAAAATTACACTTCATCCTTATGAATATGCTAATATTTTTAGCAGACAGATACCGGCACACTGTAATTTCGGAGTTATCAGCAGAGTATCAATTGTAGATAAACAAGGCAATCCTGCGGCAGTTACTTTCTTTGATTTGGCTTATGTTGATGAAGCTAAATCTGGAAATGCTACAGAACCGGCACAAGCAAGTGTTACAGGAGCAAAATCAGATCCGCATAGAGGTGTAGGAGCTGGTTTTTATGAAACATTTACATTGAATTTATCAATGAGTTCAGATGAACAGAATAAGGCAAAAGTTGTTTCTTTTGGTAAAGATAAAACAACCGATACAAGTAATGATGGAGATTCTTTTGATGGAAAAGATTTAATTCAGATGACGGATTCTTCCGGGCAGATTACAGTTAAAGGATTAGCCGGAAATTACGGCGTACAAATGGACGTAAGACTTAATTTTACCAATAATACTGGTAGTGTCGGTAATTTCAAGGTTGTTATGTCGAGTACAGGTGGGGCAATTTATCCATTTGTTTCACTTGATGGGGTATTTGCTTATCCGGGAAGAAGGATTGATACTGCAGAGAATTTAATGGAAATGATAGATTTAGGAACGATAGAAAATGGACAATCTGTTTCGGTAAGTTTCTTTACAGCATTAACAGCTGTATCCACAGCACCTTTTATTATCGGTGTTATCCGTGCTTAATTTTATAATGAAAAGAACAACCTTGAATTTTCAGGGTTGTTCTTTTTTTATAGGTAGTATAATGATAGTAGAAATTCTATTTATGATGAAAAAGAAAGGCTGTGATTATATGTTTAAGAAGTTGGTTATGCTGTTATGTTTCGGTATATTGCTGAGTTTTAATGTAGCAAATGCTCAGACTAATGATGAATTGCCGCCGCTTGTGATTGAAACGGATGATGTGAAATATGCAGGAATAAATATTGATTGGACAAAATCACCGTCGGTAATTATAAAAAAGATGTCGTTTTATATAAAGAACCATCTTTAAATAGTTCTATAGTAGGAAAAATTTTAGCTGATGATAAAGCGAAAGATATGGCAAATCCGTATTTATCGTCAGATATGTTGATTCCTGTTATTAAGGCAAAAGCTTATATTTATCCGCGTATGGGAAAAACAGAAATTGTATCGCCGATTAAAGAGACGTATGGATATAAAATAACAGAAAATACGCCGAAAAACAGGAGATTTTATGTATATTATTTATAGGAACCCAACGACTTCTACAATGGCTTGGTATAATAACGAATTTATAAAATTGCCGTCAAAAGGAGTGAAGATACCTGATATGGATAATAATCCTAATGATTATGTTTATGCTATATATGAAGGTTATTTTTCAAAAGATGATTATGGCGATAAACCAGGCGTGATTGTGGATATGGTATATCTTGATCGTAAATATTATATTGTAAATTATCCTCGTAGGAATGCAGATGTTTGGCTATATCTGAAAAAATCAAATGAATTACAAGGTTGGGTACAGTTAACGGATGCTCAATCAGGCTTTAAACAGCAGCCTGATTGGTGGAGATATTTTAATGCTGTTGATTTAGGAAAATCGTGGTAAAAAATAAGGAGACAAGATTGTGGCTAGTATTATGCAGATAAGCGTAATAGTAAGAAAATAAAGTTTTATGATAATATATGTTTAATATAGTTTAAAAATATATATCGATTTTATATTAAATTTTTTGTGTAATAATTTATTATTGAAGGGGATTGAAATGATACGATACATTATAACATCAGTGATAATTTTATTAATGATAATAATATATTATAAATATCATTCATTAGAAATATTTATGATAGGTATATATTTTTTTCTTTTATTTAGTTTTATATCAGGAATAAGTTTTACAATTTTTACAAAAAGTAAGTGTAGTAAGATATTATTGTTTTTTTATAGAAAACTTATGATTTTTAGTGATAAGTATGAAAATGCCTTAAGTATAGATTATAAAAAAACCGTTTATCTGTTTGGAAAGTTACTTTTAGTAGATACATGTTTAAATTTTTGCGTACTTGTATATATAACAGTAAAAACATATCATTTAACTTATAATGTATTTGTCAATATATATCCATTATGGATTTGTATACAAATAATAGTTTTGATGATAACAATAATAGTTAATATAAACGTATCTTCAGAAATAAAAAAATTAAATAAAGTATTTAGGTTTAAAAATAAAGAGAAATAATACTCTATATAAATGTAATCGGTTACAAAATAAGTTTAAGGAGATATTTATTATGGATGATCTTATGTTTACTACAGAAACGACTAAAGATGAATTACTTAGTGTTTTTGATGAGGCTGAAACTTTGTTAGATGTAACAAGTTCAACAATTTTTTTAGTAGCTAATAACTTGATAGGTTATATTTTTAAAGATAAACCGCCAGTAGTATTAGCAACTTCGCTTCTTGACTTATTGCAAGCGAGCGCAAATGTATTAGAAGATACATTGCATAGAATGGAAACGCATAATGCTAATATATTAACTACTACAACTGTTTATGAATATGTGGGATATATGCCGGGATCTTCATATCCAACATATAAAGCTAAAAATATTAGTTATAGTTATAAATAAGCGTTGAGTTATAACTAAATATTCTATATTAGTGTGCACAATAAAAATAGTTGAAAATAAAAAACCCGAAGAGTTTTATCTTCGGGTTTTTCTGTATGTCAATTAAAATACGTCATGAAGAATAATGGTCTGGTCGCGGTTAGGTCCGACGGATACGAAACCGAGGTCGATACCTGTAACCTGCGCCATTCTTTCTAGATATTTACGAGCGTTTTCTGGTAAATCTTCATATTTTCTAATACCAGAAATGTCAGTTTTCCAACCAGCAAATGTTTCATAAACTGGTTCTACTTTTGCTAAAATATTAAGATTAGCAGGCATTTCATCTAAGATTTCACCATTATATTTATATGCTACGCACATTTTGATTTCATCGAAGCTATCGAGTATATCAAGGCGAGTAACTGCCATGTAATCAATACCGCTAAGATCTCCTGCATAACGAACTACGCAAGCATCAAGCCAACCAGTACGACGAGGACGACCAGTAACTGTACCATATTCATGACCGCAATCACGGATTTTATCGCCAATTTCATTTAATTGTTCAGTTGGGAACGGACCTTCACCAACACGAGTACAATAAGCTTTTACGATACCTACAACTTTGTCGATTTTATTTGGGCCAATACCAGCGCCAGCACTTACACCACCAGCTGTTGGGTGAGAAGCTGTAACATATGGATAAGTACCATGATCGATATCAAGCATTGTTGCTTGAGCACCTTCAAACATTACTTTTTTGCCAGCTTTGATTTCTCTATTTAAGAAAGCAGATGTATCGATTACATGTTTTCTTAATTTATCAGCATAGCCAAGATATTCAGTACGGATATCTTCATAATTTAAAGGTTCTTTACCATAAAGTTTTACTAATTCATTATTTTTTACTTTAAGATTAGTTTTTAATTTTTCGCTGAAAACTTCTTCATCGATTAAATCGCAAACACGGATACCTACACGATTATCACGGTCCATATAGCAAGGGCCAATACCACGTTTAGTAGTACCGATTTTAAGTGTACCTTTTTGTTCTTCTTCAAGACCATCCATAAGGCGATGGTAAGGCATTACAACTTGAGCTCGATTAGAGATTCGTAATCCGTCAACTGAATAACCGTCTTTTTTCAAAGCTTCCATTTCTTGGAGAATAACTTCTGGGTCAAAAGCTACACCGTTTGCAATAACGCAAATTTTATTGTCATAGAGCATACCAGAAGGCATAAGTCTTTGTTTAAATTCTTTACCATCTACTGAAACGGTATGACCTGCATTACTACCACCTTGATAACGTACAACTATATCAGCTTTTTCTGCTAAATAGTCTACGATTTTACCTTTTCCTTCGTCACCCCATTGGGTACCAGTTACAACAACTGTTGACATAAAAAAACTTCCTCTCTACTTTAGCTAATTTATTCTTATTCAATACCAAAACGAGCCATAATCATATCTACATTACGTAAGAACCATTTGTAATCGAAGCAGTTATCGATTTCTTCTTCAGTAAGATATTTACGAATATCTTCATCTTTTTTAACGTTGCTACGGAAATCTTCGCCTTTCATCCATTTAGCCATAGCATTTCTTTGAATCCATTTATAAGCATCTTCACGAAGAACACCTTTACTTACAACAGCAAGCATTAAACGTTGGCTGAAGATAAGACCGCCAGTTTTGTTAAGGTTTTCAAGCATAGCATCTGGATAAACGAGAAGTTTATCTACAAGATTTGTTAATTTACGGCAGCAGTAATCAACGTTAATAGTGCTATCTGGTAAAATTACACGTTCAACGGAAGAGTGAGAAATATCACGTTCATGCCAAAGAGTAATATCTTCCATAGCAGCAAGAGCATTACCACGAACAAGACGAGCCATACCAGTGATACGTTCACCAGTGATAGGATTACGTTTGTGAGGCATAGCGGAAGAACCTTTTTGACCAGGTTGGAAATATTCTTCAACTTCACGAATATCTGTACGTTGAAGGTTACGTAATTCTGTAGCAATTTTTTCAAATGTGCTAGCAACAATAGCAAGAGTTGTCATATATTCTGCATGGCGATCACGCTGAATAACTTGAGTTGCAAGTTTTACAGGTTCGATGCCAAGTTTTTTACAAGTAATTTCTTCAATACGAGGGTCAATATTGGAGTAAGTACCTACTGCACCAGAAAGTTTACCCACAGCAACTACTTTTTTTGCATGTTCAACACGTTCAATATCGCGACAAATTTCATCGTACCATAAAGCAAATTTTAAACCAAGAGTCATTGGTTCTGCATGGATACCATGAGTACGACCGATACAAACAGTATGTTTATATTTTTGAGCTTGAGATTTTAAAACATCACGTAATTTTTTAAGATCTTCTAAAATAAGCTCAGCAGATTTTTTCATCATAATACCGAGTGCTGTATCTTTTACGTCGCTGGAAGTTAATCCTTTGTGAATATATTTAGAGTCTTCACCAACATATTCAGCTACGTTTGTTAAGAATGCGATAATATCATGATTTGTAACTTTTTCAATTTCTTTAACGCGTTCTAAGTTAAACTGTGCTTTTTCACGAATATTTTTAGCAGCTTCAACAGGTATTTGACCAAGTTCAGCCATAGCTTCACAAGCTGTAATTTCAACTTCAAGCATTACTTCAAATTCATGTTGGAGAGTCCAAATTCTTCCCATTTCAGGATTGGTATAGCGTTCAATCATTTAAAAATTTCCTCCTCATATTTAAAACCAGCATATATTTTTCCACTGATAACAGCAAAAAGAACCCAAATAGACATAGATATGTCCGAAATTTGAGTTTTAATTGTAAAATCTGTATGTAGCTTTTACCTTCATATAATAGCATTGAATATACTTTAGTGTCAATGAAAATGGACTATATAACTTTACAACAAAAAAGGAAACAAAGGAAAAAGCTATATTAATAAAAAAAACAATAAGACTAAAATACTTAGATATTATCTTGAGTACGTAATAGGTCAGCAAATTTTGTGAATTCTTTATGGAAGAATAATTGGATACTATCTACAGGCCCATTACGATGTTTTGCTACGATGACATCGGTGATGTTTTTATATTCTGTTTCGGCATTATAGTAATCTTCGCGGTATAAAAACATAACGATATCGGCATCTTGTTCTAGAGAGCCAGATTCACGAAGGTCACTTAACATAGGTTTTTTTACTTGTCGTGATTCTACACTACGTGACAACTGAGATAAGGCAATAACAGGAACATTAAGTTCACGAGCCAAAGATTTTAAAGAACGAGATATCTCAGAGATTTCTTGCTGACGATTATCTCCATTTCGATTAGCACGACCTTGCATTAATTGTAAATAGTCAATGATAATCAGGCTAAGACCTTTTTCTTGTTGTAAGCGACGAGCTTTAGAACGTAACTCCATAATACTGATACCAGGAGTATCATCAATATATAACGGTGCTTTAGAAAATTTATCAGCAGCAGCGATGAGTTTTTGCCAATCTTGTTCATCTAAGTCTCCGACACGTAAACGTTGGGATTCTACAAGACCTTCAGCACAAAGCATACGTTGCATTAATTGTTCTTTAGACATTTCTAAAGAGAAGAAAGCAACAGGTTTATTTTCTTTTAAAGCAACATGAGAGGCTATATTTAAGGTGAAAGCAGTTTTACCCATACTAGGACGAGCTGCGACTAAGATTAAATCAGAAGGTTGAAGACCAGCTGTTAATTTGTCTAAATCTTTAAAGCCAGTAGAAAGACCGGTTAAGCCACCTTTGGATTCATAAAGGTTTTCTATTTTACTAAAAGTATCAATAACAATTTGATTAATTGGTGTGAAATCGCCTGTTTTTCGATTAGAGGCAATTTCTAAAATCATTTTTTCAGCTTTATCTACGATATCATCAGCATCTTCTGCACCTTCATAGCCCATAGAAGCGATAGTAGTTGCAGTGTTTATTAAATGACGCATTAAAGCTTTTTCTTTAACGATTTTAGCATAAAAAACAATATTAGCAGCAGTAGGAACGGTATTGGCAAGGGCAGTAACAAAAGCAATACCACCAACTTTTTCTAATAGATTCGTTTTATTTAATTGTTCAATTACCGTAAGATTATCCACAGCTTGATTTCGATTGGATAAATCAAGCATTGCCTCGAAAACAATACGATGTGCTTCACGATAAAAATCTTGAGGATTTAATATTTGAGCAGCTTCGGCAATAGCTTCTTTAGAGATGAGCATAGCACCTAAAACTGCTTGTTCAGCCTCAATATTTTGAGGAGGCACTCTATCTATCATAAAATCACCTCATAAGCTTAATTTAAAATTAATGCTAAAGCTTCTTTTGCAGTTTTTATTGGACAAACTTGTAAACCATGAAGGTCAGAAGGAATATCTTTAGCATTTTCTTCAGGTATAATTAATGTTTTGATGCCAGCTTGACTTGCGCCGTAAGCTTTTTCAAAAACACCGCCAACAGGGCGGATAAAGCCTTGAATAGATATTTCGCCAGTAATAGCTATATCTTGACGGATTGGTTTTTGGGTAATAGCAGAAATTAAAGCGATTAAAATAGCACTACCAGCAGATGGCCCATCAATATTGCCACCACCAATAACATTTATATGGATATCATAATTATGAATATCTTCGTTGAGCAATTTTCGAACAACAGCAGCGGCATTAAATACAGAGTCTTTGGCCATATTACCAGCTGTTTGATTAAAACGAATTGTGCCCTTACCTTTTTCAGCAGATTTAAAAGCAATAGCTTCAATTTCAATGACTGAGCCTAAAAAACCAGCCACGCCTAACCCAAAAATTTTACCAATTTCACTATTATCTGAAGCTTTTTTGGTAATAAAAGGACTAAGTCGACTTACTTGAGCTACGGTATAAATATCTTCAGGCGTGATGATTAAATTATGTAAATCATCATCTTGACGTTTTAAGGCATTACTATACGCATCAGCTAAAATATTAATGGCTTTACGTCCTTCAATAGTATATTGACTAATAATAGTAGCAACATTATCTGTTAATTTTGCATTTAATTTATTAGCTGCATTAGTGACAATAGTTTCGATATCTTTAGGAGTTAATGGTTCAAAATAAATTTCAGCACAACGAGAACGTAAAGCTGGATTAATATAATCAGGTTCTCTAGTAGTAGCACCAATTAAAATAAAGTCTGCAGGAGCACCTTTTTCAAATAAATTTTTAATATATTGAGGGATGTTGGAATCTGTTGATTCATAATATGCTGAATCAAAATAAGAACGTTTATCTTCAAGAACTTTTAATAATTTATTTTGTAAAATATCATCAAGTTCGCCAATTTCATCAATAAATAAGATACCACCATGAGCATCAGTTACTAGGCCAGGTTTGGGTTCAGGAATACCATTATCAGCAAAATCACGGCGAGCACCTTGATAAATAGGGTCGTGTACAGAGCCTAAAAGTGGATTGGTAATATTTCGTGGGTCATATTGTAAAGTAGTACCATCAGTTTCTACAAATGGTGCATCAAGATTAAAAGGTGTATGTGGCTTAGCACAAGCGGCTTTTAATGCAAGTCTAGCAGCAGTAGTTTTACCGACTCCAGGTGGTCCATAAAGTAATAAATGCTGTGGATATGGAGAACTAAGCTTGGCCAGTAAAGCTTGAATGGCACGTTCTTGGCCAACAATTTCTGTTAAATCTTGTGGACGAAGTAAATCTAAGATAGATTTAGTAAGATGAACTTTATCTTTAGCCTCTAATTCTTGTAATTTAGCAAGAGCTTGTGAGGAGTTTTTTAATGAAGTTTCTTCAGCTATAAGTTGTTTTTTGATATCTGCGATATATTCCTGATGATTTTCCTCCATTTTTGCATTAACTAATTTATCAAATTCTTCATCTAAAGAACGGCGAGCGACGATATTTGCTAGATAATTAGTCATTTCTTTTAATAAATTAGGAAGTTCATTTGCAGGTGGTAAATCATTAATAGAAGGGTCTTCATAGATAATTTTTTGTAAACCTAAAATACGTTGGTGAGGGTCATTTGAACGAATAAAAGCTAAAGCATTGAATTTACTAGCTTTTAAAACTAAATGATCAGCACCTTCAATATCAATTAACAAACTATATAGAGCTTCAATATCATGATTTAAAGATTGTTGTTGTGTTTTGTCTGTAGAAATGTTAGGCTGCTGTAAATTTACAGCAGCCTTAATAGAAGATTTTCTTGAGCAAAACTTAAATAATTGAGAAAAGATACTCATTATAAGCCTCTTATTTTTCTACAACGTGTACAGTAATAGTACTTGTTATTTCAGGGTGAACTTTGATTGTAGCTTCATAATCACCAAGACAAGTAATATTTCTGATATCAATTTTACGTTTATCAATATCTACATTGTGTTGTTCTTTTAATGTTAAGGCAATATCTTTACTAGTTACAGAACCAAATAAACGGCTACCTTCACCAACACGAACAGGAATTGTGATTTCTACTTGAGATAATTGAGAAGCCATTAAACGAGCTTCATCATTTGCTTGTTGTTTTTTACGTTCAGCAGATTTTTTTTGTGCTTGTGCTACATTTAAATTTTGTTTAGTAGCTTCAAGAGCATATTTTTTAGCAATAAGGAAATTTCTACCATAACCTTCAGCTACTTCAACGATATCTCCTTTTTTACCAACTTTTTTAAGATCTTGTATCATTATTACTTTCATTTTTATTTACCTCTTTCATATATTTTAGGGTAGTAGTTACAACTTCTTGTTTTAATTCGCCTAAGGGACGATTTTTAATTTGCGAGCCAGCTACATTTTGATGTCCGCCACCGCCAAATTCTTCCATAATTACTTGAACATTAATTTCGCCAGTAGAACGAGCACTTACCCCAATAATATTTTCTTTTAATTTGAAAAATACGATACTTACACGTACATTTTCAATACGTAATAAATCATCGGCGATTTTACCAGAAACAGCTTGAATATTAGCGGTATTTTCAGGACAAACAGCCACTAATAAGCCTTCAGGATAAAAATCAGAATTAGCAATAGCAGTACCCTCAGCGAGATTAGTTTCATAATCTGTACGGAATAAATAATGCACAGCCTCAGGGTCAGCTCCACAACGGCGTAAATAAGATACGGCATCAAATGTACGAACACCAGTATTTACGCGGAAGTTTTTCGTATCTACTACGATACCAGAATATAAAGCAGTAGCTTCTAAACGAAGAAGTTTTATATTTTCATTGAAATACATTAATAGTTCAGTAACAAGTTCGCTAGTGGAAGATGAATAAGGCTCAATATAAATTAATAAAGCATTTTTGATAACATTTTCAGAACGACGATGATGGTCGATAACGATAATATTAGCAATTGAATTTAAAAGGTCTGGACCAGCAACGAGATATGGAATATGTGTATCTACGACAAAAAGTACAGGATTTAGCGCAGTCATGGCTAAAGCTTCTTTTTGTGTAATAAAGAGATTTTCAAAATCTTTTTCTGTTTTACAAAGATTAATAAGTTTATCTACACCTTCATTCATATCACTTAAAATGATATAAACAGGTTTTCCCATTTGGCGGGCCATACGAGCCACACCAATAGCAGAGCCTAAACTATCAAAATCTTCATTATGATGTCCCATAACAAAAACAATATCAGCAGAATCCATACGTTCAAAAACAGCATGAGCAACAACGCGAGCTTTTACACGAGTATGTTTTTCTACTGCTTTAGCTTTACCACCAAAGAATTGAATTTTACCATCTAAATCAACAGCTACTTGGTCACCACCACGACCTAAGACCAAATCTAAATGAGATTGAGCAAGTGAGCCGAGTTCTTCCATAGACATTTTAGGTCTACTTTGAATAAAACCAATACTTAAAGTAACAGGAAATTTATTATCGCCATGAAGACTGCGAACTTTATCTAAAATATCAAATTTTTCACTGACAGCAAGGTCAAGTGCATGACGTTCTAAAACGATAATATACATATCACTAGATACACGGCGAAGTAAGCCACCAAGTCCATGTGCCCATTTATCTAATAGATTATTTACCTCAAATAAAATAGAAGTTCGTTGAGCTTCACTTAGACCTTGCATAACATCATCGTAGTTGTCAATTTGAATATAGCCAAAGACCATAGTACGCATAGCAGTATCAAGTTTAAAGCGTTCAAAATCAGAAATATCATAAATATATAGTGTCATTAATTCACTATCATCATTAGTAGCGATAGGACGATAAGTTACCATATAGAATTTATTATCCTGAGAGAAAACTTGTCTACCATTTTTCCCCCAGATATTATCACTAGGTAAATTTGGCCAAATATCAGTCAAAAAAGTACCGATTTCAGGAGTATGTCCAATCCAACGTTCAAATTCATGATTATACCACTCTAAACGAAGGTCTCTATTGATTACCATGATAGATTGCGGTAATTGTTCTAAGGCATAATTAGATAATTCATTTACATTTTTAATAACATTTTCATAGTATGACTTTAGTGCTTGACGACGATTCAGACTACGTTCTTTCAGATAAGAAAATAAACATATCCATAATACTAGTCCGCCACTAAATATATACCAATTATATTGAAATAAAATTATTATTAAAGCTAAAGAAATAATTAAAGCAATACAAATATCAACCCAAGCGGATAATTTGCTAGGCATAAATATACCTCCTAGTTATCACTACTAGATTTGAATTTTTTACGATAATCAAAAATCATGTCAAAGAAACCAGCAAGTGCAATGATTTGAGCAATTACCATATTTAAACATAACATGACTATAATAAAAATCCATATAGCAGTAGGCCATTTTTTTAATTTGTAAAAAAATCTGATTACCGATAGACCTTGAACTAAGCCTAGGACATTTGCAAATAAATAAGTATTTAGAGAAACTTGATATAATAAAGAAATCTGTCGCGTATCTCCCCAATAAAGACCTATCAAGGAAAAAGCATAAAGATAGATAAAGCCTTTAGGAAAGTGCCATAAAGAAAATGCAGGTAAACTATTTATATTAGTATAGCCTAATCTTTTTAAGAGAAAAGAACTAGCTAAATAATTGATTACTAATTTTATTACAGCATTTAAAACAAAAAGCATAGGTAAAACTAAAGACAATGTCTCGACCATATGTTGAGTCTGTCTTTGAGCATCAAGCATAGCTTCAGAAGTTACGCCCATACTCGAAAAAACTTCATTGGTATCTAGCATAGCAGATTTAAAAGCATCTAATTGGTCTAAAAATAGATTAATTCCCGTCAAATAAAAAGTAAGAATTAAAAATAGACAAACACCAAAAAGTGAAGCTAAAAAAGATGTAGCAAAAATTTTTACAGCAGACCAAGCCTTGTTATAACCATAGCCTAAAGTAAGCGCTAATGGTGCAGAACCTACAATTAAAGGAAGGGCAGTAACTGGTGTTAAAAATATACATAATAAAATGCTACTTATCACAACACTAGAAATACCATATTTTAAATCGTGCTTTGCCGTGAGAATAGTAATAGGTAAAGTCCAAAATAAAATAATAAATGGTATATAAATTCCTGCAATAGCAATAATAATTGTAATTGCAGTTAATAGGCTACTTTCAGTTAAGGGTCGTAGCTTATGATTATTCATAATACAGTCCTTTCCGTAGAGAATATTTTAATAAACCTTAATACTTAATTATAATATAAAAACTATATAACTGCAAAATAAAAGCACTGTCTAGATAAAAATATAGACAGTGCTTTACAAATAAATTAATGTTTATATACACATTTACCGTCGAGCCAAGTTTCTTGAAGATCATATTGGTCATTAACAATCAGAAAATCTGCTTTTTTACCAATATCAATGCTACCAATTTCATGTTCAAGATTAAAGCGTTGAGCAGGATTTAGGGAAGCCATATTAATAACATCTAATGGATTTTGTTCTAATTCTAAAATAAGACGACGAACTTCTTTTAATAATGTTGTAGTACTACCAGCAAGATTACCACTATCAATACGAGCAATGCCATTTTTTACATTGAATGGTAAAGTTCCAAGCATATAACGACCATCTTTTAAGCCTGTACCTTGAATAGCATCACTTACAAGAAGCATTTTATCTTTTGGTTTGTTATTAATTAAAACTTTCATAGCAGGTAAAGAAACATGAATACCATCAGCAATTAATTCGGCAAATACATCATCTCTAGTCATAATAGCACCTAAAAGATTAGGATTGCGATGATGAATTTGTTCCATAGCACAATAAGTATGCACTCCAGCGTCAGCACCAGCATCAAAACAAGCACAAGCTTGTTCATAATTTGCACTACTATGACCTAAAGATACTTTAATTTTTAAATCTTGAGTTATCCATTTTGTAAATTGGACAGCATCCTTTTTTTCTGGAGCAACGATAATAGATTTTACTGTATTGTGTTTTGCCATTTGAGAGATTTCATCTTTATTTAAAGGACGGATATATTCTTCCGGATGAGCTCCTTTATGTTCACTAGTAATATAAGGCCCTTCAATAAACATACCTAAAAGACGTGCACTGTGCCAATCTTGTTTACATTTAGCTACGTTTTCAATAGCTTTATTAATATCTTCAAGAGGCGCAGTTACAGTAGTAGGCATCCAAGATGTTGTTCCTTGAGTTAAAAGATAATCACTGATTTTTTGTAATGCTTCTGGAGTGGCATCCATAGTATCACAACCAACAGCACCATGAATATGAGTATCAATGAGACCAGGTAAAATATAAGAATTAGGGAACTCTTTGATTTCAATATTTTGTTTAAGGGCTTCTTCTTTGGAGATAAATCCAGCAAATTTATTATCTTCTAATAATAAGTATTTTTCTTTTTCGATAAAACGAGAAGTAAAAATTTTTGCTGCTTTAATTGCAATTTTAGTCAATGAAAACACTTCCTCTATTTTTTACATTCTGTGAATGTGATTGGAAAACTTGAATTCTAGATTGATGACTGTCTACTAAAATCTTAGCTAAACTGCGAGCAGTTTGGTTTGTTCTACTAAATAAAGCTTCTAAAAGTACAGGAATATTAGTACCACTTATAACTTTACTATTAGGAAGATGGGTAGATAAAATCACACTTTGATTAAAAGGTGTACCACCAGCTATATCTGTGCAGAAAATAATATCAGAGCAATTTAAATTATCGACTGCTTGTTGTAATTGTGCCGCTAAATCCGTATTTGTAGAACCGACAGGAAAATCAATCGCTTCAAATTTATCTTGTTTACCAGCAATAACTTCGATGGAAGAAGCAAGGCCGGAAGCAAAGTTACCATGACCTGTAACTATAATACCGATCAAATAAAAAACCTCCTTAAAAGTATATATAATAAATATACCTTAATTGTACCATAAAATTTGCTTAACAACAGAATTTTAATCCTAAAATAATCATAAACAATAATGATTATTAAATAGTAAAATTAAGTTATAAAAAATTAATTTTATTTAAAAACAAGAAGAAAACAGGAGAATTATTGAGAATTTAAGAGAAAAATAGAGAAAAATACTATTTTTTTCGGTTTGCAATGTTAGGTTTAAACTCGTATAATAAAGACATAACGAAAAGCAATCATGATGATTGAACTACAGGAAAAGTAAAAAGTATAAATAAGTAAAAATCATCATTTATTCGTAGATTAATTGTGTATATATTATTTAAAATTTGGAGGAATTTATAATGAAAAAATGGGTTTGCAGTGTTTGCGGTTATGTGTATGAAGGTGAAAGTGCTCCAGCAGAATGTCCAATCTGTAAAGCACCAGCAGATAAATTTGTTGAACAAGCAGGCGATTTAGTATTCGCTGATGAACATCGTGTAGGTGTAGCTAAAGGTGTTGACCCTCGTATTGTTGAAGGTTTACAACAGAACTTCAATGGTGAATGTACAGAAGTTGGTATGTACCTTGCTATGAGCCGTGTAGCTGAACGTGAAGGTTATCCTGAAATTGCAGATGCTTACAAACGTTATGCATTTGAAGAAGCTGAACATGCTGCAAAATTTGCTGAACTTCTTGGTGAAGTTGTTACAGACAGCACTAAGAAAAACCTTGAACTTCGTGTTGCTGCTGAACATGGCGCATGTGCTGGTAAAAAAGAACTTGCTACTTTAGCAAAAGAACTTGGTTTAGATGCAGTTCATGATACAGTACATGAAATGGCTAAAGATGAAGCTCGTCATGGTTGTGGCTTCAATGGTCTCTTAAAACGTTACTTCGGTAAATAATTTACACAAATATAGATAGGATTGAAAAGTGCAGCTAATAGCTGCACTTTTTTTATATTGTTCGCCGAATAGGTATGATTAAAACCACCAGCTAAGCTGGTGGTAAATAA
>CAUWIH010000013.1:0-43875 GCA_963558795.1 uncultured Megamonas sp.
AACCGCACGGTTTTCCACAGCGGTTACTTTTTTTCTGAAAGAAGTGGAAGGTATATTATGGGACAAATAACAATTGTAGGATTAGGCCCTGGTGATTTTGGTCTAATTACTTTAGATACATGGGATAAAATAACAAATACAGATAGTTTGATTTTGCGTACAGCTATTCATCCAACTGTAACAGAATTGGATAAACGAAATGTAAGTTATATTTCTTGTGATAAATTTTATGAACAAGGTGCTTCTTTTGATGAAGTATATAATAGTATTGCAGAAAAATTGATAAAAGAAGCGAATAACGGTCATGATGTAGTGTATGCTGTTCCAGGTAGTCCGCTTGTTGCAGAAAGAACAGTAGTAATCATACGTCAAAAAGCTAAAGAAGCTAATGTTAAATTAAATATTATGCCGGGTATGAGCTTTATGGAAGTATTATATCAGCGTTTAAATATTGACCCAATTGATGGGCTTACTATTTTAGATGCTTGTGATTTAGAAGAATTGCCAGATGAGATGCCATCAGCTCTGGTAATCACTCAAGTATATAATCAGCATGTAGCTTCGGATACAAAACTTACATTAATGGATAAATATCCTGAAGATTATCCAGTAACTTTTATTCGTAATTTAAGTTTACCTGATGAAGAAATTCGCGAAATTCCATTATATGAATTAGACCGCCAACCAAATATTGACCATTTAACAAGTCTATATATTGGGAAAATGCCAAAACATGAAGAAACTTTTGATTTATCTCCGTTAGAAGATGTGGTAAAAACACTTCGTAGCCCTGGTGGTTGTCCGTGGGATATTGTTCAGACACATAAATCTCTTCGTCGTAATTTGATTGAAGAAGTCTATGAAGTTATTGAAGCAATTGATTTAGAAGATAAAGATTTACTTTGTGAAGAATTAGGCGATTTACTAATGCAGGTAGTTTTTCATGCACGTATGGCAGAAGAAGCAAATTTATTTTCTATGCAAGATGTAATAGATGGGATTACTGCCAAATTAATTCGTCGTCATCCGCATGTATTTGGTGATGTAAGTGTAAAAGATGCAGATGAAGTTTTATCTAATTGGGAAATAATTAAACAAGCTGAAAAAACAGAAAGAACTTCTGTTTTAGATGGTGTACCAAAAGATTTACCAGCACTTATGTCAGCATATAAATTACAACATAAAGCAAGTAAAGTGGGCTTTGATTGGCCAGATATTGATCCAGTATGGGATAAATTAGATGAAGAACTTCATGAATTAGAAGAAGCTATAGCCGATGGTAATAAAGCACAAATAGAAGAAGAATTAGGAGATGTGTTATTTACATTAGTAAATATATCCCGATTCTTAAAAGTAGATGCTGAAGTGGCGCTTTCTAGTACAAATAATAAATTTAGAAAAAGATTTTCTTATATCGAAGACAAAGTGAAAGCTAAACATCAGAAATGGGAATTATTATCTTTGATTGATTTAGATGAACTTTGGGCTGAAGCAAAAGAAAAATTTAATAATAAATAATAAGGACTTTATTGAGTCCTTATATAATATGATAATAGCTAAAATGAAAAAAATTATTGTCATATTATATGAGGATTTGATAAGATATGATATAATCCTTATATGATGAGAGCTTGCGCCATGGTTTATTTTTAAAAATTAGGCTCTTGTATAGAGGAAATACCTCAATAGTGGCGAAAATATTATATTTTAATAATAATTTTAAAGGAGGCTATTTTCGTGAATAAATCCGAATTAGTAGCAAGTGTTGCTGAAGTAGCAGAATTAACAAAAAAAGATGCAGAAAAAGCTGTTAACGCTGTTTTTGCAAGTGTACAAAAAGCTCTTGTTGAAGATGACAAAGTACAAATTATTGGTTTTGGTACTTTCGAAGTTAGAACTCGTGCAGCTCGTAAAGGTCGTAACCCACAGACTGGCGATACTATCGAAATTCCTGCATCTAAAAACCCAGTATTTAAAGCAGGTAAAGCTTTAAAAGAAGCTGTTAATCAGTAATTCTTAATTAAATAAATTATTAAGAAGAGTAATAAAACCGAGTCCAATAAATTATTTATTGAACTCGGTTTTGTTTTATTTCAATAGAAAAATAATAAGGAAATAAATTTAAATGAAAGAAATTGCAATAATTACGGGTGGTACATCGGGAATAGGACTTGCTACTGCTGAAAAATTTTTAAAAAAAAATATTAGTGTAATCTTAGTAGGTAGAAATAAAGATAAATATATTGAGGCTAGAAAAGTTTTAAAATCATATATAACTAAAGAAAATATTTGTGATTTTGTAGAAGCTGATATTAGTAAAGTTTGCGATTGTAAAATGATTATTGATACTGTAATTAATAAATATGGAAAACTTAATATTTTAGTGAACAATGCAGGTATTTATCGTGAGCATGCGATTGAAGACGTTGAAGAGGCTGAATTTGATGAAATTATGAATATTAATTTAAAAGGTACATATTTTTTATGTAAATATGCGGTGCCTTATTTAAAACAACAAGAAAAATCAAGTATTGTAAATGTAGCTTCTGACGCAGGTATTAATGGGAATTTCTTCTGTAGTGTATATTGTGCTTCTAAAGGTGGTATGACAATTTTTACAAAAGCTTTAGCGCTTGAATTAGCACCATATGGTGTGCGAGCAAATTGTGTTTGCCCTGGGGATATTGATACTCCGCTTACGAGAAATCAATTTACAGGTGATGTGGAAGAAGGGATTAAAGAAGCTAGTAGTTTATATCCAATAGGAAGAATTGGCAGACCTGAAGAAGTGGCAAATGTAATTTATTTTTTAGCAAGTAGTGAAGCTAGTTTTGTTACAGGTGCGTTATGGAGCGTTGATGGCGGAATTACTGCATGTTAAAAAAGAGCGAACAATAAAAATAAATTGTTCGCTATACATAGAGGGGAGAATGATATTTAATTAAATGCTTGCTTTAAGTCAGCAATAATATCGTTACTATTTTCAATACCAATAGAAAGACGAATAGTATTTGGCTGTATACCGCAAGCAGATAATTCTTCTGTAGTCATTTGTGAATGAGTTGTACTAGCAGGATGAATTACTAAGGATTTGGCATCTGCTACATTAGCAAGTAAGGAAAATAATTGCAGCTTATCGATAAATGTTTGGGCTGTGGAGGCATTGCCTTTGATTTCAAAGGTGAAAATAGAGCCACCGTCGTTTGGTAAATATTTTTGATATAATTTATGGTCAAAACGAGTAGGAATTGATGGGTGATTTATATTTTCTACTTGTGGGTGATTTTTGAGGAAATTAATAATTTTTAAGGTGTTTTCTACATGGCGTTCGACACGTAGAGATAATGTTTCTAGACCTTGGAGTAATAAAAATGCATTGAATGGGGATATACAAGCGCCTAAATCACGTAATAAAATAGCACGTACTTTAGTTATAAAAGCAAGTTTTCCCATTGCTTTTGTGAATGAAATACCATGATAACTAGGATTAGGTTCTGTAAGCGAAGGAAATTTAGTACTTTTTGACCAATCAAAGTTACCGCTGTCGACGATGATACCACCAAGAGATGTGCCATGACCTCCGATGAATTTTGTGGCGGAATGGATTACAATATCTACGCCATATTCAATCGGACGAATGAGATAAGGTGTAGCAAAAGTATTATCAACAACAGCGGGAATATTATATTTATGAGCGAGCTCAGCGATAGCTGCAATATCTGCAATATCACTATTAGGGTTACCAAGTGTTTCAAAATAAAGGCATTTTGTATTTTCTTGAATGGCATTTTCTATTTCTTCAAGATTGTGAATATCTACAAAAGTGGTAGTGATACCAAAATCAGTAAGTGTATGAGCTAATAAATTATAAGTGCCACCATAAACAGTTTTGGAACAAACAATATGTTCACCCGCTTTAGCTAATGCTTGAATGGTGTATGAAATAGCAGCTGCTCCAGAAGCCACAGCGATAGCACCTGCTCCGCCTTCAAGGCTTGCAATACGTTTTTCTAATACTTCTTGAGTGGAATTGGTTAATCGACCATAAATATTACCAGTTTCTTTTAGCGCAAATCTATCAGTTGCTGATTGACAGTTATCAAATACATAGGAAGTAGTCTGATAAATAGGTACTGCACGAGCATTAGTTAAAGGGACAGGTTGTTCTTGTCCAATGTGTAATTGTTTTGTCTCAAAAGCCCAGTTATTAGTATCTACAATTTTAGCCATAGTAAAAACTCCTTAATAATTTATGGAATATTATATATAATTATAATATATACCTATTAAAATGGTATGCTATATTATAAAAAAATAACTTCATCATAAGAAAAAATATTTATCATGATGAAGTTTAAATAGAGAATTTTTATTAAATATAATAGAAAATTAAAGTGCAAATTTTATTTAATCTTCAAATAAAGCTGTAGATAGATAACGTTCACCAGTATCAGGTAATAAAACAACGATGGTTTTGGCTTTATTTTCAGGACGTTTTGCCACTTGAGTAGCAGCCCATAAAGCAGCTCCAGAAGATATACCGGTAAGTAATCCTTCGGTTTTAGTAAGCTCTTTACTAGTTTTAAAGCCAACTTCATTATCTACAGTGATAATTTCATCATAGATAGTCGTATCTAAGGTTTCAGGAATAAATCCTGCCCCAATTCCTTGAATTTTATGTGCTCCTGCTTTTTGACTAGTAAGTACAGCAGAAGTTTTAGGTTCGATACCTATGATTTTTATATTAGGATTTTGTTCTTTAAGATATTTTCCTGTACCACTTAATGTGCCCCCTGTACCAATGCCTGCAATGAAAATATCAACAGTACCCTTAGTATCTTGCCAAATTTCAGGCCCTGTAGTTAGATAGTGAGCTTTAGGATTTATTTGATTGGTAAATTGTCCAGGGATAAAACTATCAGGAATATTTAAAGCAAGTTCATTGGCTTTATCAATAGCGCCTTGCATACCTTTAGCTCCATCAGTAAGTACAAGTTCTGCACCATAAGCTTTCATGAGTTTTTGGCGTTCGATACTCATGGTTTCGGGCATAGTAATGATAATTTTATAGCCTTTACTAGCAGCTACAGCACAAAGTCCGATGCCAGTGTTGCCACTAGTGGGCTCAATAATTACAGAACTAGATTTTAAGATACCATGATTTTCGGCATCTTCAATCATAGCTTTAGCAATTCTATCTTTAGCACTACCAGCAGGATTAAAATATTCAAGTTTAACTAATAAATTAGCGTTTAAATCATGTAATTTACTGTAATTGTGAACTTGAACAAGTGGTGTATGACCAACAAGTTCAAGAAAGTTTTGATAAACTGGCATAGAAAATCCTCCTTAAAATTTAAAATATATGTAAACAAATCCATAGTAAAAAAGTATGAATAAATTATAAACGATAAAATAATTTATGTCAAATAATTTTTGTATATTTGTAAACTGATTTTGACAAATTTTTCTTGCTCATTTTAAATTATTGTGATATTATATCAGACGTATAATAGTATAAAATAAGACAATGAAAGAGATAGTAGCTAAAAAACGAACATCACAGAGAACCATGTAATGCTGAAAATTGGTATAAGTAGTTTTTTGGGGAAAATCACTCTGGAGTTACAAGCTGAAATTATTTTAAGATTAAGCTGAGTCGGTTCCCTCCGTTATAAGGGTTGCATATGTTAGTATGTGAAATAGGTGGTATAATGATAGCTTTGCTTTTATCCTGTTTTGGGTAAAGGCTTTTTTTAGTTATATATCAATCAATGGCTCTTGTCCTATTTTGGCAAGAGCCTTTTTTCATATGCTAGAGTTTTTATCTAAACTAATATTAAAGGTTAAAGGAGAATTGTCTATGTACAACAAAGTAGATACCAATTTGAATTTCGTAGAACGCGAAAGAGAAATTGAAAAATTTTGGGAAGAACATGATATATTTAAAAAACAAGTACATCAACATGAAGGTGCTGACGTATTTACATTTTATGATGGTCCGCCAACAGCTAATGGTAAACCACATATTGGTCACGTTTTAACACGTGTAATTAAAGATATGATTCCTCGTTACCAAGCTATGAAAGGCCATAAAACTATTCGTAAAGCTGGTTGGGATACTCATGGTCTTCCAGTAGAATTAGAAGTAGAAAAATTACTTGGTATTAATGGTAAAGAACAAATTGAAGGTTATGGTATTGAACCATTCGTAGAAAAATGTAAAGAAAGTGTTTGGAAATATGAAGGTATGTGGGAAGAATTTTCCAAAACTGTTGGTTTCTGGGCAGATATGAAAGATCCATATGTTACATACCATAATGATTATATTGAATCTGTTTGGTGGGCATTAAAAGAAATTTGGAACAAAGGTTTATTATATAAAGGTCATAAAATTGTGCCTTATTGCCCTCGTTGTGGAACACCTCTTTCTTCTCATGAAGTTGCACAAGGATATAAAGATGTAAAAGAAAAATCTGCATTTGTAAGATTTAAAGTAAAAGGTGAAGATGCTTATTTCCTAGCTTGGACAACTACACCTTGGACACTTCCTTCTAACCTTGCACTTTGCGTAAATCCAGAAATTACTTATGTAAAAGTAAAACAAGGTGAATACACTTATTATTTAGCAAAAGAACTTTGTGAAAAAGTATTAGGTGAAGATTATACTGTTCTTGAAGAAATGACAGGTCGTGATTTAGAATATAGAGAGTATGAACCATTATATCCATATGCTGTAGGTAAATTAAATGGTAAAAAAGCATTTATCGTAACTTGTGATGATTATGTAACAACAACAGATGGTTCTGGTATCGTTCATATGGCTCCAGCATTTGGTGAAGATGACTCTCGTGTTTGTCGTGAATATGATATTGCTTTTGTGCAGTTTGTTGACGCTAAAGGTTGCATGACAGAAGAAACTGATTGGCCAGGCGTATTTGTAAAAAAAGCTGACCCTAAAATTTTAAAAGACCTTGAAGAAAAAGGTTTATTATTCTCTGCACCAAACTTTGAACATAGTTATCCACATTGTTGGCGTTGTGATACTCCACTTTTATATTATGCACGTGAAACATGGTTTATCCGTATGACTGCAGTTCGTGATAAATTAATTGCAAATAATAAAACTATCAACTGGATTCCTGAATCTATCGGTAAAGGTCGTTTTGGTGATTGGCTTGAACACGTACAAGATTGGGGCTTATCTCGTAATCGTTATTGGGGTACACCACTTAACGTTTGGGAATGTGAATGTGGACATAAACATGCAATCGGTTCTATTGAAGAATTAAAATCTATGTCTGATAATTGCCCAGATGATATTGAATTACATCGTCCATTCATTGATGCTGTAACTATTAAATGTCCTCATTGTGGTAAACAAATGCACCGTGTACCAGAAGTTATTGACTGTTGGTTTGACTCTGGTTCTATGCCTTTTGCACAATGGCATTATCCATTTGAAAATAAAGAACTCTTTGAAGAACAATTCCCAGCAGATTTCATTTCTGAAGCAGTAGACCAAACTCGTGGTTGGTTCTATTCTTTAATTGCTATTTCTACTTTACTTTTCGACAAAGCACCATATAAAAACGTTATCGTATTAGGTCACGTATTAGATGCTCAAGGTCGTAAAATGAGTAAATCTAAAGGAAATGCAGTTGAACCTATGAAAGCTTTAGCACAACATGGTGCAGATGCTATCCGTTGGTATTTCTATGAAAATAGTGCTCCTTGGCTTCCAAATCGTTTCCACGATGCAGCAGTACAAGAAGGCCAACGTAAATTTATGGGTACATTATGGAATACTTATGCATTCTTTGTACTTTATGCTAATATTGATAAATTTGATGTATCTAAATATACTCTTGAATATGATAAACTTTCTGTATTAGACAAATGGTGCTTATCTCGTTTAAATACTTTAATTAAAACAGTAGATAATGATTTAGCAACATACAAAATCACAGAAGCGGCCAAAGCATTACAAGAATTTGTAGATGAGCTTTCTAACTGGTATGTAAGAAGAAGTCGTGAACGTTTCTGGGCAAAAGAAGTTGACCAAAACAAAATCAATGCCTACATGACTTTATATACTGCACTTACAACAGTAATAAAACTTGCAGCGCCAATGATTCCATTCATGACAGAAGCTATTTACCAAAATATTGTATTGAATAGTGAAGAAAATGCGCCTGAAAGTGTACATCTTTGTGCATATCCAGTAGCAAATGAAGAATTCATTGATACTGAACTTGAAAAAACTATGGATTTAGTATTAAAAGCTGTAGTTTTAGGTCGTGCTGCTCGTAATGAAGCTAATATTAAAAACCGTCAGCCAATCGGGCTTATGTATATTAAAGCTCCATTTGAACTTAATGAATTCTATACAAAAATCGTTGAAGAAGAATTAAATGTAAAACGAGTAGAATTTAAAGATAACATGGATGAATATTTAAATTATGAAATTAAACCACAATTTAAAGTATTAGGTCCTAAATTTGGTAAACAAATGAAAGAAATTGCAGGAGCCTTGGCAAAACTTGATGGACAAAAAGCAAAAGTAGAATTAGAAACTACAAAAGAATTGAAATTGGCTTTAGCATCTGGTGAAGTTACTCTTGTAGCTGAAGATATCGATGTGAAAATGACTCAAACTGAAGGTTTTGCAGCTCAGCGTGATGGTAATGTAACAGTTGCAATTTCTACAGTATTAACACCAGAACTTATTGAAGAAGGTTTCGTTCGTGAAATCATTAGTAAAGTTCAAACAATGCGTAAAGAAAATGGTTTTGAAGTAACAGATAGAATTACTGTATTTGCTAAGGGTAATGAAAAAATTGCTCAGTTAATGCAGGATAATGCTGATACAATCAAAAAAATTACTTTAGCTGATGAACTTGTATATGATAAAGTAGATGGTTTTGCTAAAGAATGGAATATTAATGGTGAAAAAGTAACTTTAGCTGTAAAATAAATAAAGTTATAAAGCAATAAAAAACCTCTTATCTATTAGATAAGAGGTTTTTGTTTATTCATAAATATATTGTTGTCTTGGGCGATTTAAAGACAATAGTTTATAAAATTTATCAGTTACAACACGATTATAAGGTTCAAGTTCCATGTTTTTCTTAAATAACATAAAGGAAACTTCGTTGGAAGTTATATATTTCGCTAATCCTTTTTCGGTAAATTCATGTAGAATACTCAAATCGGAGATGTCAATATATGGAATAAACAATTTCATTTTATTATTCAACCAGCGAACATCTTCATTTATAGTTTTATTAGAATTAATTCTTTGATGAATATAATCTAAATAACGTTGAGCAATATGAGCAAAAACAGAAGGTAAATTACCTTTGATAAAAGATGTTAAAGCTACAGGGTCATTAGATTGATTAATTGGCATACCGTTTAAGAAGATATCAAGGCGTAAAGCAAAATCTTGAGCTTCTTGTAGTTTATTTTGTTTTAAAAATTTACTAAGCTGAATAGCTTCTAAATCCCAGCCATGTATGTTCAAAAATTCACTATAATGGCGGAGAACTAATTTGTTATATGGGGATAACTCAATAGTTTTAATAAATATCATATTAGCTAATTCAATATCTTTTAAACAACTAGCCTGACCACTTTCAGTGAAACGTAATAATAAATGTAAATCAGTAAGGCAAAGACGGAAACAATCTCTTTTCATAAGTTCTTCATAAGCTAAAAGTAAGTGCTTAGCTTCGATTTTATTTACTTCAGAAAGTTTATCAAATGACTCTATAGTTTTTAGGTATTTTGTACCAGCTTCTAAAAATGACATAATAAAGGCCCCCAGTATTATCGAAATTTATGATTTGATTAATTATTTTTATATTCAATTACGATATATAAATGATACATCATTTTTTTTATTTTTGCAATAATTTTTTAAATTAAAATTAATCTAATAAGTAAAAATACAAAATACAAAATAATACATACTAAATGAGTATAAAAAATAAAGTCTAGCTATAAAACTAGACTTTATTTTTGGTGAGTTTTTTTCTTAAGCAATATTATTGCTTGAAATAAGTTTTTCTTTTTTATTTGTTTTTATTTTTAAAATTATAGCTATGATAAAGCTAATAATAAATAAAAATACGAATGTATATAGGCATAATGCATAACTTTGAGTGGTTTCACGAATAATTGATAATAAAAGTGGACCACAAATACCTGCCATGCCCCAAGCTGTCAAAATTCTACCATGAATAGCACTAAGACTTTTTGTACCAAATAAATCGCTAAGATATGCTGGCATACAAGAGAAACCACCACCATAGCAAGATACAATGATAAGTACTAATAATTGGAAGAAGAAGGCATCAGTTGTATTAGCTAAGAACGTAAAAGCGAAGATTTCGATTAAAAAGAATAAAATATAAGTATTTCTACGACCAATAAAATCAGAAATACTAGACCAAGCAATACGACCTGCACCATTGATAAGACCAATAACACCTACCATAGAAGCAGCAGCAATCGGAGACATATGAGCTACTTCTTGAGCCATTGGTGAAGCGACAGCTAATAATCCGATACCACAAGTAATATTAGTAAAGAAAATCCACCATAAAGCATAAAACTTCCAATCACGAGTAGCTTCATTGACACTGTATTGTTTATTAGGAACTAAATGATTAGTAGTAGGTGTAGTATTTGATGAATTTTGTGCGATAAATTCTTTTGGTGGTGGTGCAAGATAAAGTGAAGATGCACCCATGATTAATAAATAAACAAAACCTAAAATGATAAAGTTTGTAACCAAACCAAATTGAGCAACAAGAATTTGCATAATAGGGCCTGCAATTAAACTAGCAAAACCAAATCCCATGATAGCAAGACCTGTAGCAAAGCCACGTCTTTTAGGAAAGTATTTTACTAGAGTAGAAACTGGAGTAATATAACCAATTCCTAAACCAATACCACCAATGACACCATAGAAAATATATAAAAGAATAAGATTTTGTAAATATAAAGCTAAAGCACTGCCGAGCATACCACTTACAAAAAAGCAAGTAGCAGTAAGACCACTAATACGAGGGCCATATTTTTCAACAAAGCTACCTAAAAAACCAGCGGATAAACCGAGAAATAAAATTGCGATAGAAAATGCCCAGGTAGTTTGTTGGAGACTAAAGCCTAATTGAGCCATAATAGGTTTTGTAAGTACGCTCCAAGCATAGACACTACCAATACAAATATGAATTCCGACTGCAGATAATGCGATAAGCCATTTGTTTTTCATAGAAAATTTCCCCTTTGTGCAATAATAAAAACGAGAAAATTTTTACCTAAAGCAAATTTAAAAATAGATGCAAAAAAACCGCCTAGGCAAAATTTTCTTGCCCAGACGGTCGACTTTTCTACAGCAATGCGGTTCATGTGGTTAATTCCACTAAAATCCGTCAGTTCCACAGTGCTTATATAATTTTTATAGCTTAATTATAACAAATTTTAATCATCTGTCAAGAGATAAATAAGTATTATATATATTAATTTTCATTTATCTATTAACGAGTTGTTAAATTAACAGCACAGCGATTAGCTTCATATTTGATTTTTTCTTCATCAATAGTAGTAAATTCTTTATTTTCTACAAGAATTTTACCATCAACAATTACTGTATCTGCCATAGAACCATGCATACTATATGCAAGTAAAGATACTAAATCATGACGAGGATAACAAGATAAACTACTTAAATCAAATAAAACAATATCTGCTTTATAGCCTTCTTTGATTAGACCAATATCTTTTAAACCAACAGCTTTTGCACCATATTCAGTTCCCATTTTGATACCTTCTAAAGCAGGAACAGCTAATGGATTAAGTGTATTTACTTTGTGTAAAAGTGTGGCAAGATTAATTTCTTCAAGCATATCTAAATTATTATTACTAGAAGCACCATCAGTACCAAGACCTACACAAACATCAGCAGATAATAATTGAGGTACAGGAGCAATACCACTAGCAAGTTTCATATTACTGCCTGGATTATGTGCTACACGTACATCATATTTTTTCATAAGCTTGATATCATCATCACTTAGGTGTACACAATGAGCAGCAAGAACGCCACGTTGCAAAATGCCTACTTCTTCCATGAGAGCGATAGGAGTTTTACCATAATCTTTGATACAATTTTCTACTTCGCCTTTTGTTTCTGCTAAATGAATATGGATTTCACCATTATATTCTTCACTAGCTTTAACGACTTTTCGTAAAAAATCAGGTGGGCAAGTATATGGAGCGTGTGGGCCAAACATTACGGTGATTTTATCATTATTAGCATGGTTAAAATCTCTAAATAAGAGTTTATTTTCTTCAAGAGCTTGATTACCATTAGGAGCAACACCAATAATACCACGAGAAAGTACAGCTCGGATATCCGTATCAATACAAGCTTGAGCTACTTGTTCCATATCACCATACATATCAGCAAATGTAGTAGTACCAGTTTTGAGCATTTCAGCAATACCGAGCATTGCGCCCCAATAGATATCTTGTTTGGTCATTTTAGATTCGATTGGCCAAATTTTATTTTCAAGCCAATCCATCAATTGCATATCATCAGCATAGCTACGAAGTAATGTCATAGATACATGAGTATGAGCATTTACAAAACCAGCAGTTACAAGTTTATCAGTGGCATTGATTGCTTTGTCAGCATGAAATGTTTCTGGAATATCGCCAATTGCTAAAATTTTATTATTTTCAATGGCAATATTGGTTTTTTGTACTGAACCATCAGCTAATAAAACAGAGCCATTATTTATTAAAATATTCATATTTAAATTATCTCCCAAATTTAATTAAGCTTTTGCTAAATAAGCTTTTTGTTCTTCAGTCAATGTATCTAGTTTGATACCAAGAGCTTGTAATTTAATTTGAGCAATTTTTGTATTAATTTCTTCAGGCATTAGATATACTTTATTTTCCATTTCTTGATGGTGATTTAAGATATGAAGTGCAGAGAAGAATTGTACAGCAAAAGATAAATCCATAATTTCAGCAGGGTGTCCATCGCCAGCAGCTAAATTTACAAGACGACCTTCAGCTAAAAGATATAATTTACGGCCATCTTTTTGTACATATTCTTCAATATTTTTACGTACAGGACGGTGAGAAACGGAATTATTTAATAAGTCTACTTTATTAATTTCTACATCAAAATGACCAGAATTTGCCATCATAGCACCGTTTTTCATTAAAGCAAAATGTTTTTCATTGATAACATTATCGCAACCAGTGAGTGTTAAGAAAATATCACCGATTTTAGCAGCTTCTTCCATAGGCATTACTCTAAAGCCATCAAATACAGCTTCGATTGCTTTGATTGGATCAACTTCAGTAATGACAACATTAGCACCAAGACCTTTAGCACGCATAGCACCGCCTTTACCGCACCAGCCGTAGCCTGCGATAACTACAGTTTTACCTGCAATAACTAAATTAGTAGTACGCATAATACCGTCCCAAGTAGATTGACCAGTACCATAACGATTATCAAATAAATATTTGCAATAAGCATCGTTAGCGGCAATCATAGGGAATTTTAGTTTACCTTGTTCAGCTAAAGCTTTTAAACGAATAACACCAGTTGTAGTTTCTTCACTACCACCAATAATGCGGTCGATTAATTCAGGACGTTCATTATGAATACGAGCTACTAAATCGCCACCGTCATCAATAATCATATCAGGATTTGTATCTAATGCTTTATCAATGAACATGTCGTATTCTTCATTAGTGCAATTATACCAAGAAAATACAGTAACGCCTTCTTCTACTAAAGCTGCAACAACATCATCTTGTGTAGAAAGTGGATTACTACCTGTAGCAATAACTTCAGCACCTGCATTTTTGAAAACTAGAGCTAAATATGCAGTTTTTGCTTCTAAGTGCATAGTAATAATTACTTTTTTTCCTGCAAAAGGTTTAGTTTTGCTATATTCTTCATCAATAGAGCGAAGAACTGGCATGAAATTTTTTACCCAAGCAATTTTATCGTGACCAGATGGTGCAAGCGTAATATCTTTAATCATTGATTCCATTTAAAGTACCTCCAAGGTTTTTTATTTGTGTTAATTTATTAAAATCAGTACGTTCAATTTGCAAAGGTGTTATAGAAATAAATCCTTTGTCAACAACGTGAATATCAGTAGTTTCATCATTACCAATATTTTTAGCTCTGCCTTGCATACGATAAGCTGTAGAGCCATCTGGTAAAGATAAGGGTTTAAACTCATTTTCATAAGTACGATAACCATGTTTGGTAAATACAAATTTTGGTTGATTATCATGAAATTTACATGGGAAATTTATATTATACATAAACAGATTATCACTATGATAAAGTATATCTAATTTATCAGCGATAATAGTAGCAATTTCTTTTAAAGAAATTGCTGATTTGCTGGAAGTAGAAACAGCGATAGCAGGTATTTTATGAATATATCCTTCTAAAGCAGCTCCTACTGTGCCAGAATAAAGTACATCTGTACCAAGATTAAAGCCATTATTAATACCTGAAATGATTAAATCAGGCTGTTTATCTAGTAAATATTCTATGGCTAATTTTGTGCAATCAGCAGGTGTACCATCTACACTATAAGCCGTAATTTTAGGTGAAGACATTTTGATTGTATTGACTTTTAGTGGTATATTTATAGTTAACGCATGTGATTTACCACTTTGTTCATTAGCCGGTGCTACAATATAGATTTCATGTTTAAAAGCTAAAATATTAGCTAAAACTTGAATCCCTTTAGCCTGAATACCATCATCATTTACTAATAAAATTCTCATAGTGACCTCATCATAAATTTATTATAGTTGATTCATCATTTTATGTGTTTGTGGAATAACACGTACATTTGGTAAAACTTTCATAGCCATTGTTTGCCAAGCAAGCATTTTATCTGGTGGTGCTTCATGCAATCCTCCTATTGGAGTGATTGGTTGTAAAACAAGTAAAATATTTTTATCGATATTTTGAATAATAGATAAAGCGGTATTAAAATCTTCAAGAGAAGATTCAGCAGAAACAACAATTTTTACGTAAATATCTTTATTTTTAGCTATTTCTAGGAATTGTTGATGTTCTTTAAAATTATTGGCATTAATATCACTAGGTAGTTTCATATCCATGCTAATAATGTCAACGATATCTAATACTTCATTTAATTGCTTAGAAAGTGTACCATTTGTTTCTAAAAAGAAAGGTACATTAATATTATATTCTTTAAGTTTAGTTTTTAGTTCACGAATGAATTGTGGATATAATAAAGGTTCGCCACCTGTAATACTTATAGAATGGTGAGGTTCTTTTAGGCGTGCTTTAATATAAGGTAAAATATTATCTAAAGTTACAGGATTAGCTAAAGTTAAATCTCCTGAATAAAGAGGAGTAGGTTCTAATATACAAGGAACAGATTTATCGTGGGCTAAATTATTAGTATCGCAATATGGACAATCAAGATTACAACCAATTAAGCGAATAAATAATTGACGACAGCCAACATATTTACCTTCACCTTGAATAGACGAAAAAATTTCTGAAATTCCAGCTGGCAAATTAAGCATCCTTTCTATAGATAACTGCAGCTTTTGGAGATTCCCAAACTTTAATATAATTTAATTTGCAATTACCTGTGAATAATTCATCTTGTTCAATAGTTTCATAAATATATTGAGCAAGATGTTCGGCTGTAGGATTTTGATTTTTGAATTGTGGTAATTCATTTAAATATTGATGGTCCATAGCATCAAGAACAGTCATTAACATAGATTTTAATGTTTTAAAATCTGCAACCATACCAATATTATCTAATTTATCGCCACTAACAGACATTTCTACAATCCAACTATGACCATGAAGTCTATTACATTTTCCAGGATAATCTACTAAACGATGGGCTGCTTCAAAAGCGCCATTAACTACTAATTCAAACAAAAAAATTCCTCCTTAAATGGATTAATTATATTGGAAATTTGATATAAAAATTATAACATAAAATTTTATAATTGTTTATTTTTCTTTGCTAGAGCAATGAAGAACTGTCAAAACAAAAAGAGTATCTTTTTCTAAATTTAAACTAAAAATGAAGTTACATTTAGAGTTTATTTAGATTAAGATACTCTTTAATTTAGCGAGTTAATTCATCATAACTAACTGCACGAGTATGTTTTGTATGTGACCATTCATGTTTATTACGATCTAAGAATCCTAAAAATACAATTGGTATCCAACTATAAATAAATACTGGATATAAAATTAAGTAAAACCATGCTTTCCATTTTACACGAATTTTAGCCAATATAATGATTGGTAAAATATATTGCCCCATAGTGATTACTGTAAGTAAGCTAGATGGCATGAATTGGTAAATATTAGTAAATAAAGGCTGACCAATAGCCATTTGTACATAAGATAAGATAACAAAGAAAGTAGAAATCAATAAGAAATGTGGCTGTAATAAATGTAAACAACCATCTAAAATGCGAATATCATGACGACGAATACCTTCTTTAAGCATTTTAGGAATAAAGCGATGAGCTACATCAAATTGACCTTGTGCCCAACGTTTACGTTGGTTCCAAGATTGTTTAAAAGTAAGAGGCTTTTCATCATAAACAATCGCATCATGAGCCCACGTTGTTTTGATACCTTCAACTAAAGATTTCATAGTGAACTCCATATCTTCAACTAAACATGTAGCACCCCAGCCATGTTTTTTTAATATATCAGTAGTGATACACATACCAGTGCCACCTAATACTGAAGATAAACCAATATTTGTTTTAGCTAGATGCCAAATATGGTCAATAACCCAAAAGGCAATGGCAAAAGTACCAGAAACCCAAGTGTCATAAGGGTTTTTTGCATCTAAATATCCTTGGATTAATTTATCGCCTTTACATAAGCGATTATTCATTTCAAGTAAAAAGCGTTTATCTACTAAATTATCAGCATCAAAAATAGCGACAGCATCATAAGTACGTTTCATTTCGAATAATCTAGCAAACATCCACTCCATAGCAAAACCTTTACCACGTTCTTTGTCATTAAAACGCTCGTGAACAATAGCTCCACCATTTCGAGCTATTTCAGCAGTGTTATCTGTACAATTGTCGGCAATTACAAAGATATCATAAAGTTCTTTAGGATAATCTAATGCTTTTAAATTATCTACTAATTGACCAATTACTGCTGATTCATTGTGTGCAGCTACGATGACTGCAAATGTCTTTTGTGGTGTTAATATTTTCTTTTCTTTACGGCGCCACAAGCCATTTATCCCTATTAAAAAATAATAAACAGTAAAGAGAAAAATCACTATTTGTATTGGCACCATAATCCAATCGAGAATATACATGTAAATCCCCTTTAGCTTTTTATTTTAATTATGGCCGATAGAAAATACCGTGTTTAATATGCCAAGTAAAGCATAAGATATGAAAATATCAAACAAGATAGCATAACCTATTGCGTCGCGACCAAAGTATAATACACTAATAGCAAAAAATGCTACAACAATTAGAGCTAATTTACTAATTTTTTCACCTTTACCTTTGAAATCAGGATATTTAAAGGTACTTACTAATAAATATCCAACAAACATGATTAAAATAGGTAAGAAATAACCTAAAGTATCAATTTGGATGGCTGGTGTAATACCGATATTTGTAGATAATAAAATCCATGTAGCAATTAAGCAACCACCAGCAGGGATAGGTACACCCATGAAATAACCGTGAATTACAGATGCATTGACATTAAAACGAGCTAATCTCCACATACCACATACTGCATAAAAAATAACAGCAATGCAGCCAAAAAGATCAAAATTGTGCATAACAAATACATATGCTAAAAATCCAGGTGCAGCACCAAAAGAAACACAATCACATAAAGAATCCATTTCTTTACCCATTTCACTACTTACGCCAAAGAAACGAGCAGATCTGCCGTCTAAACCATCAGCAACCAAAGCTAATAAGATAAAAATAGCACCCCAAGTAATATTTCCATTAAATGTAGAAATAATTGAACACATGCCAAAAACTAAATTAGCTGATGTTAATAAATTTGGTATGACTCCTCTAAAATCCATTATTTTTTAATCCTCCCGATAATTGTTTCCCCACCAATAACTTTATCTCCCTTTTTCACCAGTAGTTCTACATTCTTCGGTACTACAACTTCTGTACAAGAACCAAAGCGAATCATACCGTACAACTCACCTTTTGTTAAGCCATCATTTAATGTAACCCAAGATACAATTCTACGAGCTAAAATACCCGCAATTTGAGTTACTGTAATACGTAACTCATCGTTTTCGATACCAATCATATGACGTTCATTTTCAAAACCAACATCTTTTTTATATGCAGGAGAAAATCTGCCACAACTATATTGTTGACATTTTATTTCACCAGCAATAGGGCTACGATTTACATGTACATTGAATACTGATAAGAAAATTACTACCTTTTTTCCTGGAGCTTTAATAAACTCATCATTTTCAACATCTGAAACTTCCATTACTGTTCCGTCTGCAGGAGATACTAATATATCTTTTCCTTGAGGTATATTACGTTTTGGATTACGGAAAAAATACATGAAAAATACTGTTAATACTGCAGGTAAAACAGCAATTACTGGATGTACAAAATACCCTAAAAGAAAGGTAATAACAATCCCAATCCCAATAAAAGGAAACCCTTCTTTAACAATGGGTAATCTCAACACTCCGACCCCTCCCATAAAATATTATAAAACCCTTAAAAACATTATATTCTATACCTAATTGTTTGTCTATGCAACTGTATCTTTTAATTATTATTTTTTATATGCTTTTACAGCAAAGACAAAACGAGGTAATGCCATCAATCGACCGATACGTTTTGGTTGAAGCATTCCTCTAAATAACCACTCTAATTTGGCTTTTTGCATCCAAAGTGGAGCTCTTTTCATAACTCCTGCCATAACATCAAAAGTACCACCGACGCCAATACATAATGGACAATTTAATTCTTCCATATGAGCCTTTAACCATTTTTCTTGTTTTGGTACACCTAAAGCTGCTAATAATAAATCAGGTTTAGCCTCTTTGATTTGATTAATAATAGCTGGTTCATCTTCAGCAGTAAAAAAGCCATCTCTTGTACCTACAATTTGAATACCAGGATAGTCTTTTTCTGCTTTTTGCTTGGCTTTTTCGGCAACACCTGGTGCAGAACCAAAAAAGAATATGCGACGATTTTTAGCTGGAGCATTAGCAAAAATCGCTTGAGCTAAATCAAAGCCAGCAACACGTTCAGGCATTTCTACACCTAAATAATTAGATGCCCATACTGTTCCAGCTCCATCGGGAACAACTAAATCAGCAGTATTTAAAATTTCTTTTAATTCAGCATCTTGTGTTGCACGCATAATCATTTCTGCATTAGCTGTAGCAATTAAATGGGGCTTGTTGCTATCCATGAAAGCTTCTGCAGCAAGAACAGCTTCATCCATTGTAAGTGAAGAAACGTTCACACCCAATATGTCTACTTTACGAAACTTCAAGACAAACTCTCCTTTTACATTATACTTTATTGCATTGATTAAGTTCATAATTAACAAATATATATTTTAACATAAAGCAATATATTCATCAATTCAAATATATGATTAAATATGCTTGCCAAAATCATGTTATTTATATTATACTACAATTTTACTATACTCTTTACAAATTATAGTTTTTTTGGTATGTTTAGACCCATAGAGTATTTTATTTTTAGATTAATATTTATTTAATAAGGTAGGAAAAAATGCAATTTATTGACAGAACAAAAATTATCGTAAAAGCTGGCGATGGTGGACACGGAAAATCCGCTTTTCGTCGTGAAAAATTTATACCAAAAGGTGGCCCAAGTGGCGGAGATGGCGGTCGTGGTGCAGATGTAGTTTTAAAAGTTGACCGTAATATGAATACATTATTAGATTTTCGTTTTCATCGTAAATTCGTAGGTAAAAATGGTGGAAATGGTGATATAAAAAATCAATATGGTAAAAATGCACCAACTTGTTTAATTAAAGTTCCAGCAGGTACTTTAGTAAAAGATGCAGAGACAGGAGAAGTTTTAGCAGACCTTATAAATGATGGTGATGAAGCTGTAGTAGCTAAAGGTGGTCGTGGTGGTCGTGGCAATGCTAAATTTGCCAATAGTGCTAATCGTGCTCCTACTTTTGCAGAACTTGGTGAACCGGGTGAAGGGAAAACATTACTTTTAGAATTAAAATTATTAGCAGATGTTGGCTTGGTAGGTTATCCAAGTGTAGGTAAGTCTAGTATTATTGCTAGTGTATCTGCAGCTAGACCAGAAATTGCAGATTATCATTTTACGACAATTACACCAGTTTTGGGGGTTGTTAGTTTAGGTGATACACAAAATTTTGTAATGGCAGATATTCCAGGGCTTATTGAAGGCGCATCTGAAGGTGTAGGTCTTGGACATGATTTCTTGCGTCACATTGAACGTACAAAAGTTATTGTACATGTATTAGATGCTTCTGGTATTGAAGGTCGTGACCCAGTAGAAGACTTTTATAAAATTAATAAAGAATTGGCTTTATATAGTCCAAAACTTGCGAAACGTTCTCAGGTTATTGCAGCAAATAAATTAGATTTACCACAAGCTAGTGAAAATCTTGCAAGAATTCAAGAAATGGCTGAAAAAGAAGGTTTAAAAGTATTTCCTGTTTCAGCAGCAACTAAAGAAGGTTTACAAGATTTAATGCGTTATGTATATCAAATGCTTCAAGATTATGTAGAAGAAGTAGAAGATGATGATGCAGAAAAAGTTTATAATGCTAAAGAAGACGATAATGAAGAAATAACAATTAAACGTGATATGACAGGTAAAGGATTTGTTGTTTCTGGTAAAGCTTTAGAAAAACTTGTTGCAATGACAAACTTTGGTAATGATGAAGCTATTCGCCGTTTCCAATATATTTGGAGAATGAAAGGTATTGATGAAAAGCTTCGTGAAAAAGGTATAAAAGAAGGCGACACTGTATATATTGGTGAAATGGAATTTGAATATCGTCTTTAATAAATAGGTATAAAATATAGAATATAAAAATATTAGGAGGTTTTTTTTTGATAAAAAATACACTTACAGGTAAACAAAAACGCTATCTTCGTTCTTTAGGTATGACAATGGAACCAATCGTGCCAATTGGTAAAGAAGGTATAACACCTTCTGTAGTAGCTAGTGCTGATGAGGCTGTAGAAAAACGTGAGTTGATAAAAGTGCGTGTTTTACAAAATTGTCCAGAAGATATAGAACTTGCTATTTCTACATTAGCAGAGAGAACAAATTGTGATTTAGTACAAATTATTGGTAGAAATGGTTTATTATGGCGTCGTAATTTTAAAAAACCAAGAATTGAATTTCCCAAATAATAAATAGGATAGAGATAAATTATATAGAAATAAATAACATTATAATATAAAGTGAGCAAATACTATGATATCTCGTCAAGAATTAACAAAAGCCCAACGCATAGTTGTAAAGGTGGGTACTAGCACTTTAAACTATGATACGGGTAAATTAAATATTTCTCGAATTGAACATCTAGTACGTGAGCTTTCTGATTTAGCTAATCAGGGTAAAGAAATAATATTAGTTTCTTCAGGTGCAGTAGGTGCAGGTCTTGAACGAATGAAAAAGACTCAAAGACCAAATAGTATACCAGAAAAACAAGCATTAGCTGCTGTAGGTCAAGGTATTTTGATGCATATTTATGAAAAATTATTTGCAGAATATGACCAAGTTGTAGCTCAAGTATTATTGACAAAAGAAAATTCTCGTCAGTATTCACAATATATAAATTCACGCAATGCGTTAATGGCATTATTATCAATGGGAGTTATTCCGATTATTAATGAAAATGATGCAGTAGCTGTTGATGAATTAAAAATAGGTGATAACGATACTTTATCTGCTACAGTAGCTACGCTTATTGATGCAGATGTATTAATTATTTTGTCAGACATTGATGGTTTGTATACTGCCAATCCAGCAAAAGATAAAAATGCAAAATTGATTTCAGAAGTAAAACAAATTACACCAAAAGTAGAACAAATTGCAGGTGGAGCAGGAAGTTCTATGGGAACAGGTGGAATGAGTACAAAAATAAAAGCTGCTAAAATTGCAATTAATTCAGGAACTACAATGGTGATTGCTTCAGGTTCAGAGCAAAATGTATTACGTCGTTTATTATCCGGTGAAGATATGGGCACTATTTTTTCAGCAAAAGAAAGTCATTTAAAACAGCGTAAATCATGGTTAGCATTTGGTAAACAATTAGCAGGTGATATTGTGGTTGATGAAGGCTGTGAACAGGCAGTACTAGCAGGTTCTAGTCTATTAGCTGTAGGAATTACGCATATTGCAGGAGAATTTCAACAAGGTAATACAGTAAGGATTTTGTCTAAATCAGGGCGTGAAATTGCAAGAGGTAGTGTAAATTATAATGCAGATATTTTAGCAAAATTAAAAGGATTACACTCAGCTGAATTTCCATCTGTTTTGAAAAATAATTCACCAAAACCAGATGAAGTCATTCATCGTGACAATATGGTTATTATGGTGTAGTAAAAGGTGATTTTATGAGTTTAGATAATCAATTGGATATAAATGAAATAATTACAAATCAAGCAATTATGGCGAAAAAAGCAGCGAATAAATTATCTACTTTTTCTTCATTAGATAAAAATAAAGCTTTACTTGCTATGGCATATGCTTTAGAAACAAAAGCACATATGATTATTGAAGAAAATAATTTAGATATGGAGAATGGTCGTCAAAAAGGATTATCTTCTGCTTTACTTGATAGATTATTGTTGACTACTGATAGAATCAAACAAATGGCAGATGGCCTTCGTCAGATTGCAAATTTAGATGATCCTATTGGAAATGGAATAATGTCAAGACGTCGTCCAAATGGATTAGATATTCGTTGTGTAAGAGTACCATTAGGGCTAGTAGGTATAATTTACGAAGCTCGTCCAAATGTTACAGCTGATGCAATAGGACTTTGTCTAAAATCAGGTAATGCAGTGATTTTACGTGGTGGTTCAGAAGCTATTCATTCAAATAAAATATTAGCGTCTATTTTAGCTGAAGCTGCGTATAGTGCAGGTATTCCAAAAGGTGCAATTCAATTTATTGCAATTACAGAACATAGTGCTGTTGATGTGATGATGAGCTTAAATAAATATATTGATGTAATTATTCCTCGTGGTGGAGCAGGATTAATAAAACATGTTGTAGAGCATAGTATTGTGCCTGTAATTGAAACAGGTGTCGGATTATGTCATGTTTATGTTAATGAATTTGCAGATTTAGATTTAGCTACAAAAATCATCATAAATGCTAAAACATCTCGTCCAGCAGTATGTAATGCTATAGAAACTGTATTAATAGACCAATCTATTGCCTCAAAATATTTACCAAAATTATGTCAAGAATTAAAAGATGTAAAAGTAGAAATTCGAGGCTGTGAAAAATGTTTAGCAATTTGTCCTGAATTAAAATCTGCTAGTGAAGAAGATTGGTCTACTGAATATGGAAATTTAATTTTATCTATAAAAATAGTGGAAAATTTAGATGAAGCCATTGAACATATAAATACGTATGGTAGTGGTCATTCTGAAGCGATTATTACTACTAATTATAATAATGCACTACATTTTCAAAAATTAGTAGATGCAGCTGCGGTATATGTAAATGCTTCTACACGTTTTACAGATGGAAATGAATTTGGTTTTGGTGCAGAAATAGGAATTAGTACGCAAAAATTGCATGCTCGTGGGCCGATGGGATTAGAAGCACTTACTACGATGAAATATCTTATCTACGGTGAAGGTCAAGTACGTTGATTTTTTCTCGATTATTAGATAATTTAAAACTATTAAAACAATACTTTGCTACCCCGAAAGGACATCATGATATTATTGATTATGCCCGTGCAATATTATTAATAATCACAATATCGATAGTCATTTCGATTGTTTTAATGTATTTTATTGATTAAGTTGATTAAATGGAGAGATAAACATGAAAAAAATCGGTATTATGGGTGGTACATTTGATCCAATTCATGTCGGACATTTAATGATAGCTGAAGCAGTATGGGATGAATATAAACTAGATAAAGTTTTATTCATTCCTGCGGCTAATCCTCCGCATAAACATAGTGTAACAACATCGGCTAGACATCGATTTAATATGACATTACTTGCCACTTGTTCAAATCCTCATTTTGAAGTATCGTCAATAGAAATGGAACGCTCTGGTCCATCATATACGATAGATACAATAAAAGAATTAAAAAAAATTTACGGTGAGGATACAGAGTTTTTCTTTATTGTTGGAGCAGACTGTATAAATGAGTTACCTACTTGGTATAAAATTGATGAGTTATTATCTATTTGTAAATTTATTGCTACCAAAAGACCTAGTTATAAACTAGATTTACAAACAATTCAACCACAATTAAATAATTTAAATATTACATTATTGCAAACCCCTGAGCTTGAAATCTCATCTACAGATATTAGACAAAGAATAAAAAAAGGATATTCTATCCAATATATTACAACAGAACAAGTTCAACAATATATTCGTAAAGAAGAACTTTATTTATAAACAAGCTTATTGTATAATTGTTTATAAATAAATTAAAATTATCGAAGGAGACCGGCAATGTTAGGAGATTTACTACGTGAAACACGTGAACAAAAAAATTTATCATTAGATGATGTGGAAAAAGGTACGAATATCCGCAAATTATATATAAAATCTATCGAAGAAGGTAATTATGAAAAGCTTCCAGGAGAGGTTTTTCTTAAAGGTTTTATAAAAACTTATGGTAAATTTTTAGGCTTAGATAGTCAAAAACTTATAGAACAATATAAACAAGAAAAAAATACTCCAAATCCTGCTGAAGAAATAAATATAGAAACTAAAAAAGAGGAAGTTGCTCCTTCTCCTACTGAAGAAAATAAGCAGCAAGAAAAGAATTCTTCAACAAAAACAGTAAATATTCAACAAAAAAAAGAAAATAATATACCTAAAATTGATTCTTTTAGTGCTAATCAAGAATATTTACAATCACATAAAAATAATAGTAAACGCAATATTTTGCTTGTAGTTGCTATTTTAATAGTAATTATCGGAGCAGCAGTAGTTTTCCTTTCTAGTCAAGGAAGTTCTGACACAAAAACAACTACAACAACAGAAACTGTAACGGTAACAGAAACAGAAAATCAAGCAAAAGAACCAGCGCCTATAGTCAGCGGTGCTGAAGTAAAAGCGGTATTTAATGAAGACTGCTGGACTGAAGTAAAAGTTGATGGTAAAGTAGTACTTTCCGAAACTGTAAAAAAAGGTAACACTTTAACTTGGAAAGGTGAAAAACAAGTTGATGTAACAGTAGGTAATGCTGGAGCAGTAGATGTTACTTTTAATAACCAACCAGCAGGTAAATTGGGAGATATTGGTGCTGTTGTATCAAAATCATTTGTAGCACCAAATCAACAAGCTCAGTCAACAACAGAAAATACAACAACTAATAATAAATAATATTTGTTAATTATAGAGGTGATATTATGAAATGCCCATTCTGTGCAGCTCCTGATAGCCGAGTGGTAGATTCCCGAACTACTGATGATGGTAATTCTATAAGACGACGCCGTGAATGTACAGTTTGCGGAAAACGATTCACCACTTATGAAGCTATCGAAAAAATGCCATTAATGGTTATTAAAAATGATGGTAGTCGTGCTGTTTTTGATAAAGAAAAATTATTAAAAGGGATAATTCGTTCTTGCTATAAAAGGGATATTCCAGCAGAAAAAATTATTGAATTAGCAGATGATATTGAAAAAGAAGTTAGAAATACTATGAAACATGAGATTCCTAGTAAAATCATTGGTGAAGTAGTAATGAAATATTTAAAAACTTTTGATAAAGTTGCATATATTCGCTTTGCTTCTGTTTATCGTAAATTTTCAGATATTGATAATTTTAAACAAGAACTAGAAAACCTTAATTCTATGGATAAAGATAACACAAGATAACAAATGACAAAGCTCACTTTAGTGAGCTTTTTTCTTATATACTTATCTAAAAATATAAGTATGTTTTATAAAATATAAGGAGATAATAATTATTTTGAATTGGAAATTAAAACAACATTTACAAGAAATTTTAAAACAAGAACAAGGATATAAGATATTTCCGGGCGGTTTTCGTAAGCGTTTTGCTTTGGCATATCCGAATTCTTATTTTGTAGGAATGTCTAATTTAGGTTTTCATATTATTTATGAACAGATAAATAATCGTACAGATTGTGCTTGTGAACGTTTCTTTTTACCAGAGAGAGAATTAATAGATGATTATGAAAGAACACATACACCACTTATGAGTATGGAAACGCAAACACCCTTACATGATTTTGCTTTAATAGGTTTTGCAATATCTTTTGAAATGGATTATTTTAACATTTTAAAAATGTTATCTATGGGAAAAGTGAAATTATTAGCTAGTGAGCGTACAGAAAAAGACCCTATTGTTATTGCCGGTGGGCCATGTGCTACTTTTAATCCAGAGCCTTTATCTTTATTTGTAGATGCTTTTATTATTGGTGAAGGTGAAGAAACAATTCATCATTTTTTAGATGTATATAATCAAGCTTTTGCAGAAAATTTATCGCGTAAAGAGTTATTATTAAAATTAGCTCAAGTGCCAGGGGTATATGTACCTTGTTTTTATGAACATAAATATAATGAAAATAATGAGCTTTATGCTATTATTCCACAAGAAGATGTACCAAGCAAAGTATCTCGTCAATGGGTAAAAGATTTAGATAAATATAATGGTAAAACGGTAATTACTACAGAAAATACGGAGTTTAATTTGTTTTTGATAGAAACTTCACGTGGTTGTGGTCGTCATTGTCGTTTTTGTATGGCGGGGTATTGTTTTAGAAAGCCTCGTCATCGTAAATTAGATAATTTGTTAAAATTATTACCTGAAGCGAAAGCTTTAAATAAAAAAGTAGGTTTAATGGGGCCTGCTATTTCTGATTATCCAGAGATAAATGCCTTGTGTAGTAATATTCGTGAAAAAGATATGCCGATGTCAGTAGCATCATTTCGTGCCGATTCAGTTACTCAAGAATTAGTAGATGCTTTGGCACAAAGTGGTCAAAGAACGCTTACTTTAGCACCAGAGGCGGGTAGTGAAAAAATTCGCCAAATTATAAATAAAGGTATAACTGAAGAGCATTTAATAAAATCTATTGAAATGGGTGTAAAAGCAGGTGTAAAAAATTATCGTATGTATATCATGGTGGGTCTACCAAATGAAACTAAAGAAGATGTACAGGCGATTATAGATATGACTATTCGTGTAAAACAATATATGGAAAAATTAGGTTCTAAAGGGACACTTACATTGAGTATAAATCCATTTATTGCTAAACCAGATACGCCATTTCAGTGGATTAAAATGGCTGATTTAAAACAAACAGAAAAATATTTTAAATTCATTAAAAAAGAGTTAAAAGCTTATAAAAATATCGAAGTGCAATTTGAATCAACAAAAGAATCGTATATTCAAGGTATATTAGCAAGAGGCGATAGAAGAATTGCTCAAGTAATATATGAAGCACATCAAAATGGTGGTAGTAAGGCATTTAAACGAGCATTAAAAACTTTAAAAATTAATGCAGATGATTATTTATATCGTGAGCGAGATAAAGATGAATTATTACCATGGGATACTTTGGATATGGGCTTTACGAAAGAATATCTTTGGAAAGAATTAGAAACTGCATTAATAGGTAAACATACTATTCAGTGCTTTGATGGTTGTAAACGTTGTGGTGTTTGTAAATAAGTAGTTGTAAAAGTAAGTATATGGTATAAGAGGTTTTATATTATGTTAAAATTAGTACATGCAAAAAATAATCTTTGGTATGGAAAATTTGATATTTTTCCTGAAAATAAAGTTATTCATGCAATCTCTACAAGATTTAATGGTCATAGTAAAGGTTTGTTTAATGGTTTAAATTTAGCATTACATGTACAAGATGATAAAGATGATGTGGTAAATAATCGAAAACTTTTTTGTGAAGGTTTAAATTTAGATTATGCAAAAATGACAACGTGCCAACAGGTTCATAGTAATAAAATAGTATGTGTTACGAAAGATAATATTGGTAAGGGTAATAATGATTTTTTAGATACGATAATGGATACGGATGCTTTAATAACTAATATAAAACAAGTACCACTTACTTTATTTTTTGCAGATTGTACACCAGTTATGATTTATGACCCTGTTCATGAAGCAATAGGTATAGCTCATGCTGGCTGGCGTGGTACGGTTTTAGAGATAGCAAGTAAGACTGTAGAAATGATGATGGATAAATATAATACGAATCCAAAAGATTGTGTGGCCTCAGTTGGCCCGACTATTGGTAAATGTTGTTATGAAGTTGGCGAAGAAGTAGTAGAAAAATTTAAAGCTATGTTTAAAACAGAAAAAGAACAAGCAGAAATATTAGATTTTCATGAAGAAAAACAAAAATATCATTTGGATTTAATGATGATAAATAGCTTAATTTTACAAAGAGTAGGACTAAAAAAAGAAAATATAGATTTAGCTAATATTTGTACAGCTTGTAATCGAGATGTATTTTTTTCGTATCGTGCAGATAATGGTAAAACAGGAAGAATAGCGGCGATAATTAGTCTTATTTAAATTTATTATAAATTTTTCAAGTAAACTTTGAGTAAACTATGGATAATTTGTTTGATTTATTATATTATTAAATAGACTATAAGATTTTCAGGAGATGAGCTCCGTGATAAAAGAGAATTTAAAAATTGTACAAGAAAATATTCAAGAAAGTATAGCGAAACGACATAATAGTATTAGTGATGAAGTATTATTAGTTGCAGTAACTAAAAATCATGATGTTAATGCTATGCATGAGGCTATTGATTCAGGTTGTGTAGTTATTGGAGAAAATAGAGTTCAAGAAGCTATGCAAAAAGCAGAAATTTTGAATCGTGATGTAACATGGCATTTGATTGGACATTTACAGACAAATAAAGCGAAATATGCTGTAAAATTATTTGATATGATTGAATCTGTAGATAGTATTAAATTAGCAGAGGCATTAAATAAAGAAGCAGGTAAAATAAATAAAGTGCAAAATATTTTAGTGCAAGTTAATTTAGTAAAAGAAGCATCTAAAGCAGGGGTATATCTTGAAGATTTACCAGAACTTTTAGCAAAAGTAGATACTTTAGATAATCTAAAACTTATGGGGTTGATGTTTATCGCTCCTAAAGTGGAAAATTTGGAAAATGTTCGCCCAATGTTTGCTGAAATGTATAAATTATTTAAACAAGTTCAAGCACAAGATTTTAAAACTGCAGATATAAAATATTTATCGATGGGTATGACCCATGATTATCAAATTGCTATCGAAGAAGGTGCTAATATTGTTCGTGTTGGTACTGGTATCTTTGGAGCGCGTCAATATTAAGGAGATAAAATTATGAGTATTGTAGACAAATTTCGTAACAAAATGGGAATGAATCCAGAAGCTGAAGAATATGTTGAAGAAAATGATAATAATGAAACTACAACAGATGTAAAAAATACTTATCAAAATACAGATAATGTAATTAATTTTAAAAATAAAGCTAAATCTAAAGCAGGTAGTCAATTAAAAGTTATGGTTATTGAACCTGTTTCTTTTGATGATGCTCAACAGGTAGCGGACCATATTCGTAATCATAAACCTGTTGTGGTTAACTTTGAAAACACTAAAAGTGATGTAGCAAAACGTATTGTAGATTTTATTAGTGGTACAACATATGCTTTATCTGGTGATATTAAAAAAGTAGGTAAAAATGTATTTATGTGTGCACCAAATAATGTTACTGTGAATTTTACTGAAGATTTAAAAAAGGAAACTTCAATGACTATGCCTTGGGAAGATTAATCATTAATTGATACGTTAATGATTAGTAGATAGGTATAGATATGTAGATAAGGATGATTTATTAAGTGGCAGATCGTGAGAAAATTATTCGCTTTTATAAAGGAACAGAAGGCGAAGAAATTGTTATAAGATTAATTGATGCTGTAGAAGCTGTGAATAAAACAAGAAAATTTCGTTCTACAGATTTTTTAGACCCATATGGTTGTGAAATAGCAGAAACAATTGTAGCTCATTATGATGGGATTTCTGTAAATTTTAATGGTGGTTATGTTGGTGCAGAACGTCAATGTGCCTCTTTTGTTCATGAAGATTTTATGGGGACACCTACGTATAATATTGCTGTGATAAAAGCTACATGGAATGATAAATTTTATCGTTTATCACATCGAGATGTACTTGGTGCTTTGATGGGTCTTGGTATAAAGCGTGAGCAGATAGGTGATTTATTAATTACCTTAGGTTGTGTAAAGATTATTTGCACAACTAAAATGGCTGATTTTATTTTACAAAATCTAGTACAAATTGGTGCAGCAAAAGTAAGTTGTAGTATAGATGATTTGGATTCAATAGCACCACGTGAAGAACGTTGTAAAGAAATTACTTCTACAGTAGCGTCATTGCGTATTGATTCAATTGCGGCATCAGGATTTGGTGTTTCACGTAGTAAAATGGCATCAATTATTGAAGCTGATAAATTAAAATTGAATTGGCAATCAGTGAAAAATACATCACAAATGGTAAAACAAGGTGATATTATTTCTATTCGTAGCCGTGGACGTTTAGAAGTGGCAGAAGTTCGTGGTACTACAAAAAAAGGTCGTACAGTTGTGTTATTAAAACGTTATCTTTAAATAGGAGTAATGATTCGTGTATTTGTTAACTTTTCTTGTTATATTTATTATTGCTTTAGATCAGTTTATAAAGTGTCTAGTAGTAAGTAATATGTTTTTAGGAGAATCTATTCCTGTGTTACCACATATTTTGCATCTTACGTATATTTTAAATCCAGGTGCAGCTTTTGGTATCTTAGAAAATCAACGTTTCTTTTTTATTTTTATTGCTGTTAGTCTAATCGTAGCAATAATTTATTTTTATGCAAAAATTGTTCGATTAGAAAAATCATTACAGATTGGAATAGCTTTATTATTTAGCGGGGCAATTGGCAATATGATTGACCGCATTTTTATTGGTAAAGTTATTGACTATATTGATTTTCGTATTTGGCCAATTTTCAATTTAGCAGATATTGCTATTGTTTTTGGCTGTGGAATTATTATTTATAAATTATTATTTGGTATGAATCAAGGAAAGTCGCATGATTAAAGAATATATAGTTATTGATGAGTTTGTGGGAATAAGATTAGATGTATTTTTAGCAGCACAAGAAGAAAGTCTTTCTCGTGCAAGTACTCAAAAAATGATTGCAGAAGAGCTAATAACTGTAAATGATATAGTAAAACGTGCTAATTATAAATTAAAACTAAATGACCAAATTAAAATGACGATAAATCCACCACAAGAAATTGAAGTAGTTGCAGAAAATATACCATTGGATATTTTATATGAAGATAGTGATATTATTGTAATTAATAAAGCTCGTGGAATGGTGGTACATCCTGCAGCAGGAGTATATACAGGTACTTTGGTGAATGCTCTTTTATATCATTGCCATGATGAGTTGTCAGGGATTAATGGGAAAATTCGTCCAGGGATTGTACATCGCTTAGATAAAGACACCTCTGGCGTAATGGTTGTAGCAAAAAATGATTTTGCACATAATGATTTAGCATTGCAAATTGGAAGTAAATCTGCAATTAAAGAATATGTAGCTTTAGTACATGGTAATATAACAGAAGAAAAAGGTATTATTAATGCTAGTATTGGTCGACATCCAATAGATAGAAAGAAAATGGCGGTAGTTACTACTGGTGGGAAAACGGCTACTACAGTATTTAATGTATTAGAACGATATAAAAATTATACGTATGTACAATGTAGATTGTTAACAGGTCGTACGCATCAAATTCGTGTGCATATGGCATATATTGGTCATCCACTTGTGGGAGACCCTAAATATTGTAATAGCAAAAATAAATTCAATATAAATGGACAAGCGTTACATTCACAAAATTTAACAATCACACATCCAAGAACAAAGGAAAAAATGACATTTACAGCACCGCTACCAGTAGATATGCAAAATTTATTGAAATATTTTCGACAAACAATCTAAGAATTAGAGATAAAAATAAAGCATATTTTGTATGAGGGAGTGATTAGATGGCGCAATTATTTGAAAAAACTATTGTCATGGATGATAAAGGTATTGCCAGAGCTTTAACGCGTATAGCTCATGAAATTATTGAGAAAAATAAAGGTACGAAAGATATTATCCTAGTAGGAATTAGAAAACGTGGTGTACCTTTAGCTGAAAGATTATCTAAACTTATTGAAAAGATTGAAGGTGTAAAAATTCCTATTGGAGTTTTAGATATTACTTTATATCGTGATGATTTGGCACATATGTCTTATCAACCTTTAATTCAAGAAACGTATATAAATGAAGATATTACAAATAAAACACTCATTTTAGTAGACGATGTTTTATATACAGGAAGGACTATACGTGCCGCTTTAGATGCAATAATTGATTTGGGAAGGCCAAAAAAAATCCAATTAGCAGTACTTATTGATCGTGGTCATCGAGAATTACCAATACGTGCAGATTATGTAGGGAAAAATTTACCAACAGCGACTAAAGAGGCCGTAGGAGTAAAATTATCCGATACAGATGCTTGTGAAAAAGTGTTTATTGGTGAATATAAATAATAGATAAAATTAAAAGACTGTAGTATAAATACTACAGTCTTTTTCTAGTATAAATCGCGTAGATATTTGCCGACCGAACCAAAATCACTCATACTACCTTTGATGTCAATATTGCCGTGGCCATCGACATATTTTTCTAATTTACGTTTTACTCGTTGGAGTGCATTGTCAATAGATTTGACATGTCTATGTAATTCCACAGCAATTTCTTGATAAGATTTTCCATCAAGATAGGCCATTAATACTTTCCATTCTAAATCGCTTAATAGTTTTTCCATTTTATCTTCGATATCTAAAAATTCTTCACGATGAATCATCATTTCTTCAGGGTCAATGACTACAGAACCAGATAAAATATCTAATAATGTACGGTCAGATTCTTCATCATAAATAGGTCGATTTAAAGATACATATGAATTTAATGGAATATGTTTTTGTCTTGTAGCTGTTTTTACAGCAGTAATGATTTGTCGTGTGATGCACATTTCAGCAAAAGCTCGGAATGAAGATAATTTATCTCCACGAAAGTCGCGTACGCCTTTATATAGACCAATCATACCTTCTTGTACAATATCTTCTCTATCGGCACCGATTAGAAAATAAGGACGAGCCTTCACTCGTACTAAATTACGATATTTTTTTATTAAATAATCGAGTGCGATATTATCATGATTATCTTTTATTAATGCTACGATTTCTTCATCGGTCATATCGTTAAATTTTTTTATTTTGTCATTTAAATCTTTATTTTGATTTAATTCCATCGCACTATCTCCCTTACGAAAACAACAACGACTATTTTTATAAATTATATTCTGAATTATACCATTGAGTTTGTTAACCCGTCAAGGTGATATTGTTTATAAATAACAAAGTGACAATGTATAGCATACCTAAGAGTTTTGTATAGTAAAATTAGATGAAAAACAAAGTATTCTTTGCTATAATAAATTTGTGAAAAATTAAATTTTAAACTTTTAGTATCCTGCGATTTTAGTCGTGAAAAGTTCAGATTTGCTTGTATATTAAATTATGAAAGGATTTTTATCTATGCTAATTTTAGCCTCTGCGTCTCCTCGTCGTAAGGAGTTATTGAATCAAATTAATTGTGAGTTTGTTTGTCGTCCTAGTAGATGTGTGGAGTTAACAGCTCAAGATGAACCAAATCCACAAAAATTAGTAAAAAGTAATGCTATATTAAAAGCTAAAGCAAGTATCAATCCTTTAGATTGTACAGAAATTATATTAGGTGCAGATACAGTAGTTAGCTTAAATAATACTATTTATGGAAAACCAAATGATGACAAAGAAGCATTTATGATGCTTAAAAATCTTTCAGGAAAAACACATCAAGTTTATACAGGAATAGCACTAATAAAAAATGGAGAAGTTTTTACTGATGTATGTGTAACAGATGTTACAATAAAAGAGTTATCAGATGAAGAGATTTTAAACTATATAAAAACAAAAGAACCTAGTGATAAAGCAGGTGCATATGCTATCCAAGGTCTTTTTTCAGTATTTGTTGAAAAAATTAATGGATGTTATTTTAATGTAGTAGGTCTACCTTTAAGTTGTTTATATGATTTAGCCAAACAAGCTGATGTTTGTTTATGAGTATAAAAATAAAAGATTTACCAACAGAAGAAAGACCACGTGAAAAATTGTTGACTTTGGGTGCAAAAGCTTTGAGCAATACAGAATTATTAGCAGTATTATTACATTCTGGTACAAAGAAAAAATCTGCAATGGATATAGCTCAAGAATTATTAGTGAAGTATAAAGCTGAAGGATTAGCCTCTATTGTAAATTTATCTCCACAAACTTTGACTTCAATAGAGGGATTGGGACCAGCGAAAATAGCTACTTTACTTGCAGCTATAGAGTTAGGACTTCGTTTGGCACTAAAACCATCTGAGCATAAAATAACGATAAAAAGTCCTAAAGATGTAGTGAGCTATGTAATGCCATTACTTCGTTATGAGCCAATAGAACATTTTGCAATATTATTATTAGATACTAAAAATCAAATCATAGCTTTTCCTAATATATCTACAGGTAGTTTAAATGCATCAATTGTGCATCCTAGAGAAGTTTTTCGTTGTGCAATAAATTATGCTACTTCTAGTATGATTTTAGTACACAATCATCCAAGTGGTGATCCTACACCAAGTATAGAAGATATAAAAGTCACAAAAAAATTGGTTGAAGGTAGTAAAATAATGGATATAGAAATTTTAGATCATATTATTATTGGAGACAATAAATTTACTAGCTTAAAGCAACAAGGTGTGATAAAATAAATATTCAGATTGTATTCAATGAAGGGAGAAATTTTTAACATGAAGTGGAATTTTTTTGGTGGTTTTTCCCAAGATATCGGTATCGATTTAGGGACAGCCAATACCCTTGTGCATTTAAAAGGTAAAGGTATTGTGCTTAGAGAACCATCTGTTGTGGCTATTAGAAAAGATACTGGCGCAGTTCTTGCGGTTGGTTCTGATGCTAAAGGTATGATTGGTCGTACTCCTGGAAATATTGTAGCTATTCGTCCAATGAAAGATGGCGTTATTGCTGATTTTGAAGTTACTCAAGCAATGTTAAAATATTTTATAAATAAAGCTAGAAATGGATCTTCTTTTAGTAAACCACGTGTAGTTGTGGGAGTTCCTTCTGGTGTTACCGAAGTAGAAAAACGTGCAGTTATTGATGCAGCTATTCAAGCTGGAGCAAGAGATGCATATTTAATTGAAGAACCAATGGCTGCGGCAATTGGTGCTGGCCTTCCTGTAGAAGAAGCTACTGGCAGTATGGTTGTAGATATTGGTGGTGGTACTACTGAGATTGCAGTTATTTCTTTAGGTGGTATTGTTACTAGTTGTTCTTTACGTGTAGCAGGCGATGCTTTAGATAATGCAATTATTCAATATATTAAACGTAAATATAGTTTGATGATTGGTGAACGTACTGCTGAAGAAATAAAAATGTCCATTGGTAATGCTATGGTTAGTGAAGATATGGAACAAGATTTTGAAATTCGTGGTCGTGATTTGGTAAGTGGTCTTCCAAAAACATTAAAAATTAAAGCTGAAGAAATGACTGAAGCGTTGAAAGAACCAGTTAGAAAAATTGTTGATGTAGTAAAAGTTACTTTAGAAAGAACTCCACCTGAACTTGCTGCTGATATTTTAGACCGTGGTATCATGCTTACTGGTGGCGGTGCTTTATTACACAACTTGGATAAATTACTTTCTCAAGAAACTGGAATGCCTGTAATTATTGCTGAAGATCCTTTATCTTGCGTTGGTGAAGGAACAGGTAAGTCTCTTGAAAATATTAATTTATTAAATAATGTAATTATTAGCGATAAGAAGTTGAATAAATAATGAAACTGTCCTCAAATCGTTCATTAATAGTTATTTTTATTATTATTAGTATGTTATGTATTTTGTTTTTTGCTGCTGTAGGTAGATTTAATACGCCACTTGCTAATGCAGTAGTAGTTAATATATTAGCTCCTTTTCAAACTGTAACAAGTGTTATTACACATAAATGTAATGATTTTAAAGATTATGTATATGAAGTTTTTTATGTATATGATCAAAATCGAGAATTAAAAGCTCAAAATGATGATTTGAAAATAAGAGTAGCACAGATATCTGAATTAGAAGCAGAAAATGTGCGATTGACTCAATTATTAAACTACAAAAAAGCAAATACACAATTTGATTTATTACCTGCTAGTGTTATTGGTAGAGATACTACGACTTGGAGTAGTCATATTATTATCAATCGTGGTAGTGATGATGGTGTACGTAAAAATATGACAGTTATCACACCTGATGGATTGGTAGGCAATATTCATGAAGCTTATGCAGATTATTCAGAAGTAGAATTAATTACTGACCCTCGTTCAGCGGTGGGAGCTATTGTTCAGAGAGCTGATTCTCGTTTAGCTGGCGTTGTAAAAGGCTCAGCTGATTCTAATTCTGCTATAAATATGACTAATATTCCTCAAAATGCGAATATTGTTGAGGGAGATACAATTATTACTTCAGGTTTTGGTGGTATTTATCCCAAAGGAATTCCTATTGGTAGCGTAGTAAGTATAAAAAATGACTCTGGTGGATTATTGCAATATGCTGTATTATATCCTTGTGTAGATTTCCAAAAACTTGAAGAAGTGGCGATTATTATTAGTCATCGAGATGTTGTATCCTCAACGCCACAAACAAATTCAGCAATTAATGCAAATCAGCCAAATACGGCTACAGGTGATATAAAATGAAAACATTAATACCTTGTTTTTTACTATTGTTTATTGCCTATTTATTACAGTCGTCTATTTTAAATGTTATTGCTTATGATGGAATTTCAGTAGATTTAATTTTATTATTAGCGATATTTTTTAGTATTTTATATAATGATTATGCGATATTATATGGATTTTGTGCAGGCTTATTTCAAGACTTGGCCTCAGGAACTTTTTTGGGGATTCATACGATAAGTTTATTGATTATCTGTATTTTAATTCAGAATATATCTAAATTCATTTATAAAGAAAATATATTTTTGCCTTTAGTGGCGGCTATATTTGCTACATTTTTTAATTATATTATTATTGCTATTTTGATATTTTTATTAGGCTATAGTTATAATATTTGGGCTGTGTTTAATAATACATTAATTGCCTTGATTTATAATTTGGTTTTTGCCTATCCTTTGTATTTTATTGTGGTTAAAATTAATGATAAATTACAACGTTGGATAAAAATGTCAGAGCAATTTTAAAATAATTAGTGTAGTTTATCAAAAAAAGATAATTGTATGATATAATTATATTAACTTTTAGGTAAGCATATATTTATATCTATATGTGATATTAAATAAGATTAAGACACCTAAGGGTGTCTTAATTTATTATTAGGAGAAAATAATAGTGAAGTTTCTTGAAAATCGTTTAAAAGTTTTAGCAGGTGTAGTCACTTTTATAATTTTGGCGCTTATCAGTAGATTGATATATTTGCAAATTTATCAAGGTGAATATTTTGGTAAATTAGCTGATGGAAATCGTATTCGTTTAGTGTCTACATTAGCGCCAAGAGGGGTTATTTATGATCGTAATGGTGCAGTACTTGTTAACAATAGACCTGCTTTTACAGTAGAGTTATTGCCCTCATTAGAACCAGTATCACCAGAGGTAGTAGCACGTTTATCTACTTTATTAAATATTAGTGTAGATGATATAAATGAAAAGATAGAACATCATTCAGGTTTTGACCCTGTAACTTTAAAGGTAGATGTTACGCCTGAAATTATTACAATTATTGAAGAACAACAAGATTTATATCCAGGTGTATTTATTGATACGAAGCCTGTACGAAATTATGTTTATAAAACAGAAGGTGCTCACGCTTTAGGTTATGTAAGTGAAATCAGTGATAATGAACTTGAAAATAAGAAAAAAGATGGAGATAATTCTTATAAATTAGGTGATATTATTGGTAAATTTGGTCTAGAAAAACACTATGATAAATATTTACGAGGAATTCCTGGTGGTGAGCAAGTAGAAGTTGATGTTACAGGTCGTCCTGTACAAAGATTAGGTATGAAAAATCCTATCAGCGGAGCAAGTCTTACGCTTACAATAGACCATAATTTACAAGAAGCTACAGAAAAAGCAATGGACGAGGTAATGTCTAAAATAAATGCTCAAGCAGCAGCTGTTGTGGTATTAAATCCACAAACAGGTGAAGTATTGGCTATGGCTAGTCGTCCAACATATGATCCGAATTTATTTGCTTTGGGTATTTCGACTAAAGATTGGAATGCTATTAATAATAATCCACATTATCCTTTAGATAATAAGGCAGTAACTGGGGAATATCCTCCAGGTTCAACATTTAAAATCATTACAGGTACAGCTGCTTTGATGGAAAAAGTAGTAACGCCAGATGAAATGATTTTTGACTCAGGTAAACATTGGATTATTCCAAAAACAAATGCTGATGGTGAAGCTTTAGGTTATATTAATTTTGAACAAGCATTAGCTCATTCAGATAATGTTTATTTTTATGAAATGGGTAATCGTTTAGGTATAGATAGATTGGCTAAATGGTCAAGAATATTTGGTATTGGCGAAAAAACAGGTATCGATTTACCATATGAAGCTACAGGCAATGTTGCTTGCCCTGAATATAAACGTAAGGTTTTTGATGAAGATTGGTATCTTGCAGAAACATTCGATGCCTCTATCGGTCAAGGTTTTACTTTAGCCACACCATTACAGATGGCAATGGTAATGAGTGAAGCTGCAACTGGTGGTAAACGCTATAAACCTTATTTAGTAAAAGATATTATTGCAAATGATGGTTCAGTAATCCAACATTTTGACCCAGTATTAGTAAGAGATTTAGGAATAGATCCAAATGTTGCTAAATTGGTTCAAGAAGGTCTGCATGAAGTAAGTACAGTAGGTACAGCTGCAGCAATGTTTAAAGATTTCCCAGTGCCTATTGCCGGTAAAACAGGTACAGCCGAAAACTCTGGGCGTGACCATGGTTGGTTTGTAGCTTATGGACCATTTGACAATCCAGATATTGTAGTAGCTGTTATTGTAGAAAATGCAGGTTATGGTGCAACTTCAGCAGTGCCTATTGGTTATAAAATTTTAAGTGCAGCTTTTGGCTTAGACAAAAAACCAGCTGAAGCTAATGGACAAGCACCAGTTAGTAATCAGCAACAATAGATAATTAAAAAATAAATGAAGTTAAATGAAGTGATTAAATGAAAGAATTAATAACTTTTAAAGGTAGTAACCATGGTTTAAATTTAGTTATTGATAAACAAGCTGATTTTGACCAAATTCAAGAGGCTATAAAACAAAAATTAGCCTCTTGCCCTAATTTTTTTGAGCCTAATACTATATTATTTTTAGAAGATAGGTCTTTTTCTAATAAAGAAAAAGAGATATTGGTGAATATTTTTAATCAATATCGATTAACATTAAAAATATTATCAGTAGATGAATTAAAACAAATAATGTCTACTTCGGAAAAATTGTCAATGAAAGATATGATAATTGAACGTACTGTTCGTGGTGGAGAAGAAATAATTTGTAAAGGCTCGATTATTATTCAAGGAAATGTAAATCCAGGTGCTAAAATTATAGCTGGTGGTAATATTGATATACATGGTCATTGTCGTGGAATTGTACATGCAGGAGCCTATGGCGATAGTAATGCTTATATTATTGCTGACAATTTATCACCATTACAAATTCGTATAGCACAGCTTATTGCCAGAGCTCCAGACAATACAGATGATGATAAAAGGGATATTTGTACAGAAAAAGCTATGGTAAAAGATAATAATATTGTTTTAGAACCATATGTAAGATAAAAAACTTATATTTTGAGGGACTTATATTTGCACTTAAAATTAAGTCAATATATATAATGTAAAGAGAGGTGCTTATCTGTTTCTTATTGTGCAAAATAAGCAACAGTAAATTTATATGACGCAAACAAATCATGATTGTAAAATTATTGTTATTACTTCAGGAAAAGGTGGAGTAGGTAAAACCACTACTACTGCTAATATTGGTGCAGGCCTTGCCATGAAAGGATATAAAGTAGCACTTATAGATACAGATACAGGACTTCGTAATCTTGATTTACTTTTAGGTTTAGAAAATCGTATTATGTATGATTTAGTTGATGTTACTTCTGGTAGAGTTACGTATAAAAAAGCATTGGTTCGCCATAAAAAATATGAAACATTGTATTTATTACCTACATCACAGATAAAAGATAAATTATCTGTAGCACCTGAACAGTTAGTTGATGTATGTAAACAAATGAGTGAAGAATTTGATTTTATTTTAGTAGATTGTCCTGCAGGTATTGAGCAAGGCTTTAAAACTGCAGTAGCTGCTGCTGATATTGCACTTATTGTTACTATGCCAGAAATTTCTGCTGTACGTGATGCTGATAAAATTATTGGTGAATTAAATCGTGCGGGTAAAGATAATCTTTTATTGATTGTTAATAGAATACGTCCTGATATGGTAGCAAAAGGTGAAATGCTTGATCTTGATGATATAAATGATATATTGGCAATAAAATGTATCGGTCAAATTCCTGATGATGAATTAGTAGTATCTTCTACTAATCGTGGTGAGCCTGTAATTGTTAATGAAAAATCTCAGGCAGGTCAAGCATATAAAAATATTACTAAACGTATTTGTGGTGAAGATGTACCATTTATGACTTTCCGCACTAAAGAATCATTTTTTACTCGTTTGAAAAAATTATTTTAAGTAAGGGGAGTATAGAATATGTTTGAGGCTGTAATGAATTTATTAAATAGAAATCAAAAATCTTCTAAGGAAATAGCTAAAGATAGATTAAAAGTGGTTTTAATTCACGACCGCGCAAATATTTCTCCTGAAATTATGCAGGCATTGAAAAATGATATTATTGAAGTGATTTCTCATTATATGGATATTAATAAAGGCGAAATGGAAATTTCTTTAGAAAATGATACGAATTCTGTAGCTTTATTGGCAAATATTCCAATAAATCGTATAAAATCTAAATGTAGAAGATAATAAAAAGGCATTATTTTACTTAAGTTTTAAGTTGAATAATGCCTTTTGCTATCTAGCTAGATATATTATTACATTGCGGTACTACAATTCTTTACACTTTATCTGAAAAGATGGTACAATATAAAGTAATAATTAAAAATTATCCCATATTAATGAGGTTTGTGTTAATGAATAAATTTCATAAAAGACTATTTGTCTTAATTCTTTTTGTTTCAATAATATCGGCTGGTGTTATTTATTTTACAGTGGATATTAATACTTTAACTAGTTTGACAGAGTTTAACCCACTAACAATAATAGCAGCTTTGATGTCTATTGGCTTTGGTTTGTTTTTAGATGGGTTGCGTTTAGTACAATTAGTGAATATCTCTGATGAAAAAATTTCATTTTCTGAGGCTTTACATGTAGTTTTTGGTAATTATTTTTTAGCTTTATTGACTCCGGGATTTAGTGGCGGAGCGATTGCTCAAGTGCTGTTTTTGCGTCATGCAGGGATACCTGTAGGTAAGGCTACGATTATCGTTATTGTGCGTACTATTTTGTCGATTATGTTTTTAATTATGTGTATGCCGTTTATTTTTATGCACGATGCAGGCATTATACCTTGGATTTCTGATGAGACATTAATGATTATATCATCAGCTACATTTTTAGGTATTTTATTATTAATTTGGTGCTTTAAACGAAATTATTTGGATTATTTAGTGATAAAAATGGTTCGAAAATTATCACGAAAATCACCGAAAAAAGCTAAAAAATTTATTGTATTTTATAGAGATAATAAATTGGCAGTAAAATTATTATTAGCTTCACCTGTAAAAATGTTAAAAGTTTATATTACTTCTGGATTAAGTTTGATTTTTATTTATGCTATAGTGCCTATTTTGATGTTTAGTTTGACTGATAAATTCGATGTTATTTTAGCTATGGGACGCATGATAATTTTAAATATTTTATTATATTTTTCACCAACACCAGGTGGTTCAGGTATTGCTGAAGGTGGATTTATATTATTATTTAATGGTATGCTTCCAGAAGGTACAGTGGGGATTGTAGCTGTATCTTGGCGTTTAATTGCGGAATATATACCGTTTTTAATTGGGTTTTATTATACATTGAAGGTATTTGGTATTGATTTTTTAAATAAGCCATTTATGAATAAATAATGTTTATGGAGGCTAATTTTTTTAATGGAAGATTTTAATGAACGAATAATTTCGGGCAATGAAATGGATGCAGATAATTGGCAGTATTCACTTCGTCCGAAAAAATTACAAGAATATATTGGTCAAGATAAAGTAAAAAATAATCTTTCTATTTTTATTCAAGCCGCGCTTAATCGAAACGAGGCTTTAGACCATGTTTTATTATATGGGCCTCCTGGACTAGGAAAGACTACACTTGCCAATATTATTGCTAATGAAATGGGTGTAAATTTTCGTGTAACTTCAGGGCCAGCGATTGAACGTTCAGGAGATTTGGCAGCTTTACTTACAAATCTTACAGAAAAAGATGTATTATTTATTGATGAAATTCATCGTTTATCGCATAGTGTAGAAGAAGTTTTGTATTCTGCAATGGAAGATTTTGCTTTAGATATCATTATTGGTAAAGGTCCAAGTGCTAGGTCAATACGCTTGGATATTGCACCATTTACACTTATTGGAGCGACAACAAAAGCAGGGGCATTGGCTTCTCCACTTCGTGACCGTTTTGGTGTGATTTCTCGTTTAGAGTATTATACTCCTGAATCATTAGTGTTTATTATAAAACGTTCAGCAGAGATTTTAGGAATTCCAATCGAGGATAGAGGTGCATTAGAAATTGCACGTCGTTCAAGAGGAACACCACGTGTTGCCAATCGTTTGTTAAAAAGGGTGCGTGATGTAGCTCAAATAAAAGGTAATGGTATCATTACGGATGAAATAGCAGATACTGCACTTGAAATGCTTGAAATAGATAAAGTAGGACTTGACCATATAGATAGAAATATTTTACTTACAATGATAAATAAATTTGGTGGTGGGCCTGTAGGATTAGAAACATTGGCTGCGTCAGTTAGTGAAGAAACAGATACTATTGGTGATGTGTATGAGCCATATTTATTACAATTAGGCTTTATAAATCGTACGCCACGTGGTCGTGTGGTTACGAAACTGGGCTATGAGCATTTAGGTATTGAATTTAAAAATAAATAAGTATTAATAAATCTTAAGATTAAAGATAATATAGTATAAAGAATCTATATTATCTTTTCTTTTGTATAATTGATTTTAAAATCAAAAGGGAAGGCTTAAAGCTGTTATAAATAATA
>CAUWIH010000014.1:0-40614 GCA_963558795.1 uncultured Megamonas sp.
TTGTTGTGGTGACTATATTTTAACCGAAAAGAATGGATTTGTGCTTCTTTTTTTGTAAAAAAATAAATGTTGAAGCAAGAGAATTTTCTCTTACCCCAACATTTATTATAGAACCAAATTTATTCATTAGGGTATTTTTATTATATATATTATGTTTAGAAAGATGGGCTAGTTAATAATTAACCTTCTTTTACACTATTGATTGCTTTTTTTACACTTTCAGCGGAAGCGTAAAGTAAATCAAGTTCATCTTTTGGAAGATGTGGAGCGAAAGAACGAACAATACCATCGGCACAAATCATACGAGGAATGCTGAGGGCAACATCTGTTAAACCATATTCGCCTTCAAGAACAGCAGACATAGGTAAGATTGTATGTTCGTTATACATGAAGGATTTTGTGAAACGAGCGGCAATCATAGCGATACCAGTATTTGTATAACCTTTTAGATTAATAATATCAAACACTCTTTGTACGATAGCAGCTTCGATAGCTTTTTTATCAAGTTTATTATCAAAATGGAAATATTCGTCAATATGTTCAAGTCCAAGACCTGCGATATTTACTGTACTCCAAGCTGGAAATGCGGAGTTACCATGTTCACCGAGAACATAACCATGAATATTTTTAGGGTCGATATGATAACGGTCAGCAAGGATACGACGTAAACGGAAAGTTTCAAGCATAGTACCTGTACCAATGATTTTTTCACGAGGATAGTCAAATTGTGTAGAAACGTGATATGTTGCTACATCAAGAGGATTAGTAATCATGAGAATAAGAGCGTCTTTGGTATATTTTACAATTTGAGACATAACGCTACTCATAATTTTGCAATTTGTTTTAGATAAAATAAGACGGTCAGGTTTTTCGCCTGGTTTTATACTTGGGCCAGCAGTGATGATAATTAGACTTGCATCTTTACAGTCAGAGTAATCACCACGATAAGTTCTAATATTAGTGCTGTGAATACAAGATGTTGCATCAAGAGCATCAAGTGCTTCACCTTCACATTTTTTTTCATTGATATCAATGAGTGCAATTTCAGAAGCTAGTTGAAAGTCGAGGAGTTTTGTAAGAACGGCAGAACCAACATTACTAGCACCGACGATAACGACTTTACCTTTAAACATATTTGTATTCCCCCTAAGTTTTATACTTATTATTATGACCACATAATAACATTTAAAATAATTATTGTCAAATTATTGATATATAATCAATAACTATAGTTATCGGTTATTATTTTAATTTTAACTATAACAATAGTGCATAGATGATTTATAGTGATAATGATAGCACTCTGATTAATCCTTGTCAAATATACAATTTTTATTCATTTATTACATTATCTATGCTGAATTTGTATTGTTTTATATCATTTGAGCTTTTTCTTGCCAAACTAATAGATGTATTATATATTATTAAGTATTACAAGTTTATTAATATTGGTTTATAATTTGCAAAGAGAAGGGAAGTAGGATTAATGTTTGGAATGTCCATGGATATTGGGATTGACCTTGGAACAGCTAATGTCCTTATTTATATAAAAGGAAAAGGTATTGTTATGCGTGAGCCATCTGTTGTGGCAATTGATAACGATTCAAATCGTATATTGGCTATTGGTGAAGAGGCTCGTCGTATGATTGGTCGTACACCTGGAAATATTGTAGCTATTAGACCTCTTCGAGATGGGGTTATTGCAAACTATGATATAACTGAACAAATGATTAGATATTTTATTGGTAAAGTATCTGGTCGTCGTTTTATGTTTAGACCACGTGTGATGATTTGTGTACCTTCTCGTATTACTACTGTAGAAAAAAGAGCAGTTCAAGAAGCAGCGATGCAAGCTGGAGCAAGTCATGCTGAATTGATTGAAGAGCCTATGGCAGCAGCAATGGGAGCAGGTCTTGATGTTGCAGAACCAAATGGTTGTATGGTTGTAGATATTGGTGGCGGTACAACAGATGTTGCTGTTATTAGTTTAGGTGGCATAGTAGTAAGTGATTCTTTACGTATGGCTGGCGATAAATTTGATGATTGCATTATTACTTATATAAAAAATAAACATAATGTAATGATTGGTGAACGTACAGCAGAAACAATTAAAATTGAAGTAGGACAGGCTTTTGCAGGAGCTCGTGATGAAAAAATTGAAATTCGTGGACGTGATTTGATTACAGGCTTACCAAAAACTATTGAAGTAAAATCTGATGAAGTAAGTGAAGCTTTAGTTGAACCAGTAAATGCTATTGTGCAATGTGTAAAACATGTTCTTGAAGATACACCACCAGAGCTTTCTTCTGATATTATGGATAGAGGTATTATTTTAACTGGCGGTGGTGCAATACTTTATGGCTTAGATACTTTAATTCAAAAAGAAACAGGTATTGCCACTTATTTAGCTGAAGACCCATTGACTTGTGTAGCTGTTGGTACAGGTAAGGCTTTGGAATACATGGATAAAATTACAAGAATGCGTAAAACTGGTGGACATGATCGTAAAATAGAGGAATAAATAAAAAAAGACTGCATATGCAGTCTTTTTTACGTAGAGAGGATAAATAATGAATATAAAAAAATTAATTAGTACAGTAGTAATCTGTATAAGCATTTGTTCGTTGATAAATGTAAATGCTCAAGCAAAACCAAGTAGAGATAAAGAATCTACCACTAAAATTAGTATGGAACAAAAAAATATAGCAAATAAACAGGCTGTGTTGAATTCTATCCGTTATAGTAAATCTAAAGAAAAAGTACGTATCGTATTTGATTTAAATCCTAAAACAACATATGAAATAACTCAGCAAAGTAATGGTAATATTCAAATAGATTTTTCAGAACCAATTAGTAAAAATTATTTGCAAGGAATACAAATTGGGGATGAATCTGTTCCTTTTATGGAAGTTTATAGCGATAATAAAAGTAGTTGTGTAGTAGTGCAAGTTGCTGATAATAGTGGTTATACTACAGGAGAATTAAAAAATCCTAGACGATTTTTTGTAGATATTCAAAAAGATTATGAATATAGTATTACGAAACAGTTAGAACAAGGTTTAACACAAATTTCATATTATAGTAAAAAATCTGGAGTAAAACAAAGTGCTCAATTATTAGAAATTGACCCTAAATATTTTGCGTTTGTACCGGTATTAGGTGGCGGAAACAAGATGGCTAAAAATACAGTTTCGGCAATGTCTGATTATGTGAATGCTGTGGCGGCAGAAAATGCTTCTTATTTTGGTGAAGGTAGAGAGTTGTATGGTGTAACTAAAATTGCAGGTGATTTGGTATCTTCAATGTATTTAACACGTACAGGATTTGGTGTATTGTCTGATGGTAAACCATATATTGGCGATGTAAGCTATACAGGTATAGTAGAAACTAAACAAGGTGATATTTATGTAGCAGGATTAAATGGTACACGAACAAATGATAGTGTAATGCTATATAATCAATATTATGGTACTTCAACAGGAACAGATAATACTGGTATAGAATATGTGGTAAAAGATGATAAAATTGTAAAAATAAATAATGGCAATAGTTTATTAAAGCCCGGTGAAATAGTGGTATCTGTTACAGGCACAGCTAAAAATCAATTACAAGGATTAAAAATAGGTGATACTATGAAAATAAATCAAATATTAAATAATCCTTGGGACACAGCAACTGATATTTTAGGTGTAGGACCATGTTTGGTGAAAAATGGACAGGTAAATGTTAACGCACAAAAAGAACAAATTGGTGTTGATGTAACAGGGGCAAGAGCACCACGAACAGCTGTAGGAATATTGAAAAATGGTAATGTCTTATTTGCTGTTTTAGATGGTAGACAAGCACATAGTAAAGGTATGATGCTTGATGAATTTGCTAGTTTTTTAATTGGTATGGATGTAGTAGATGCCGTGAATTTTGATGGCGGTGGTTCATCTGAATTGGTAATTGGCGGAAAAATTGTAAATTCTCCATCTGATGGTAGAGAACGTCCAGTAGCAACGGCTCTTACAATTGTAAGACGTTAACTTGTTAATAGTAATAGGTTATGGTATTATCAAAGTAAGGACAATGAGTATAACAATATTAGTGAAATAAGAAAGAAGTGATATTATGAAGAAAAAATATTTAGTATCTGCAATGTTGATGTTAATGTTATTAATAACTACAGTTGGTTTGGCTATGGAAAATAAACAAGTTGAGCAAAAAGCAGTACTTTCAGGAACTGTAACTACAGTAATAACTGAAGGTAGTGCCGTGAAAGTAGGAGATTCTTTGGTAGAAATATCCACACTCACAGGAACTTCGGCGGCTGCACGTGCTACAGTTAATGGTGTAGTATCACAGGTTTTAGTAAATACAGGTGATGAAATAAAACCAAATCAGGTGGTAGTATATATAGAACAAGCACAATAACGAGTAAGAAAGTGAATTAGGTAGAGTTTTAATGATAAAATATTTAATAATGATTTGCTTGATGTTATTTGTTAGTACGAATATAACTATGGCAATGCCACAAATAATGACGACTGAACAAATAAAGCCAGGAATGCAAGGGTATGCTGAAACAATAATTCAAGGAAACCAAAAAATTGAGTTTAATGTTGAGCTGATTGGCGTTGTGAATAATGGAAAAGGTTCAGAAAAACAAATTTTAGCACGTGCTTATGGCCCAATTATAGATGAGACACATGGAGTTATTCATGGTATGAGTGGTAGCCCAGTGTATGTTGATGGTAAATTAGTAGGGGCTGTGGCTAGAGCTGTAGGTCAAGATGTTTTGCCGTATAGATTTTATATAACTCCTATAGAGGCAATGCTTGAATTATGGAAATTACCTGACCCTTTAGCCGAAGTGAATAAATCTAATATAAAAATGATGAAAGTTCCTTCAGCGAAAGATTATGAACAACATCAGCAAGAATATGATAAAAAAGTAGATGAAGAGGTAGCAAAATATAAATCAAAATATTTAGTTACACCAGAAGGAAAAGAGCAAATTGTAGGCAAAGCTCAAAAACGCTTAGAAGAGATTTTAAGTGGAAAAGATGAAACAGTTGAAGAAACTAATAAAGTAGATGAAGAACAAGCTACAAAAATAATAGAGGAAATCGAAAACAATAAAGAAACAACTAAAGACAATTTAAATGAGCAAGTTGCAGTAACTGATTTTATGCTCAAAAGTTTGCAAAAGCAAAATGAAGAAAATAGTAATTTTGCAGTAAATAATATACCAATTTATGTATCAGGTTTTAGTGATAATTCATTGGCTTTTTTGGCGAATAATTTAAGATATAAAAATATAACACCATATATGTCAGGTGAAATAGTAAGTAGTCCAACTATGGACGGTATAAGTGATATTGAACCTAATGCTAGTTTACAGCCTGGTGACCCTGTGGGTGTAGTTATGGCTTATGGAGATTTTTCAGCTGGGGGAACAGGTACAGTAACTGCCGTAGAAAATGATAAAATAATCGGTTTTGGCCATCCTATGAGCTATAAGGGAAATGTAAATTATTTTATGACTAAAGCTGATGTGGTAGGTTCTGCTGGTGGTATTTTAAATGGTATGAAAGTAAGTACTTTTGGTAAAATCATCGGTAGAATCAATCAAGATAGATTTAGTGGTGTAGCTGGAATTTTAAACAAATATCCAAGTGCAATACCAGTACGTGTCAATGTAGTAGATGAAAATTTAGGTAGAGATAGAACCTATGTTGCTAAAATTGCTTATGATGAAGATATTTTACCTACACTTGCTCCAAGTATTGTTTATGCCTCAATGGATAGAACAGCCGATAGAGCAAGCTATGGTACAGCTAAAGTGAAATTCAAAATACGCACTGATGAAATGCCAAATGGAGAATTTGAACGTGAAAACATGTTTTATGACCCTAAAGATTTAGGACAATTCAGTGTTGGTGAGTTAACACAAGCTTTAATGTTTTTGTGTACCAATATGGATAGACCGTCTAATATTTTAGATATAAAAGTAGATGTGAATTTTTCTGCAAATCGTAAAACAGCGTCTATTGTAAGTGCGATACCAGAAAAAGAAGAGGCAAAACCAGGCGAAACAGTTATTTTTAAAGTAATGTTAAAGCCATATCGTAAAGAAAATATAACGATTGATGTGCCATATACAATTCCTAAAACGCAAAAAGAAGGTCAAATGTTTTTGGAAGTAAAAGGTGGCGGATTTATTCAATTAGCACAGATTTTACAAAGTGGTTTAGTAGTTACACCACAAGATATAGCTCAATTATCTACAGCTGATAGATTGAATGACTTGAAGAATTTAAACAAAAACAATGAAATAATTGTAACTCCGGTATTGGATATTCAAAATGATGCTCAACAAAGTAAAGCTATTGAAGAGGCAATAAAGTTATCTGAGGAAATCAGTAAAATGAGTAAAAAAGAACGTGCTGAATTTAATAAAAGTCGTGAAAGTAAAGTAACTACTGATTATGTTATAGATAATTTTATTCAAACGAGCATAAATATTAAAAAATGATTAAAAGGCAAAAAAAAAGTAAATAACTATTTACTATTTTTAAATTCATTGCTAAAATCGAATAGTGGGAAAATATCCGTGAGCCTTTCTCACGGATATTTTTTTTGAAATAATTGATAAAAGTATAAGAGGGATTAAACATGATAATACGTTTTCTCGAAAAAATAGGAGGAATTGTCATTGGATTAATGGAAACATTAGGGCAATTTACTATTTTGGTTATAGATACGATAAAACAATTACGTTACCCACCAAGAATAAAACATGTATTTCAGCAAATGTCGCATTTGGGTGTAGATACTTTACCAATTATAAGCTTAACTATGTTATTTACAGGTATGGTATTAACCTTGCAAACAGCTACGGAATTTATACGTTTGGGTGCTCAATCTACCGTAGGTGGGATAGTTACAATTGCTGTGGGTCGTGAATTAGGACCTGTTTTAGCTGGGGTTGTCACTGCGGGAAGAGTAGGGGCGGCAATTACTGCTGAAATAAGTACAATGAAAGTAACTGAACAAATCGATGCTTTAAAAGTAATGGCTACCAATCCTATTGGATATTTAGTAGTGCCAAGATTATTGGCATGTATGCTTATGTTACCAATATTAGTAGTATTTGGAGATGTGATAGGTTCTATTGGTGGTTGGATGGTAGCGAAATATTATGATATTAATATATATACGTATCTGCACTCAATAGATACTTTTGTATCTATACATGATATTACAGGTGGATTAATAAAAGCTGTTGTTTTTGGAGCAATTGTAGCAATTGTAGGTTGTTATTATGGATTGAATGCACAAAATGGTGCTGAAGGTGTAGGTAAAGCAACTACTCGTTCTGTGGTAGTATCGATTATTATAATATTTTTTAGTAATTGTTTATTATCTATGTTGCTTTATCGTTGAGGTGGTATAATGATAAAAGTAGTCAATCTGTATAAATATTTTGGAGAGAGATTAATTTTAAATAATATTAATTTAGAAGTAAAAAAAGGTGAAACTTTAGTTATTATAGGTGGTAGTGGTTCAGGTAAGTCTACACTTTTAAAATTACTGATTGGTTTACTTAGACCAGATAAAGGTGAAATTTTTATCGATAATAAAGAGATTTCACAAATGACAGAAACACAGTTAGATGAAGTTCGTCTAAATATGGGCATGGTATTTCAATACTCAGCGTTATTTGATTCAATGACGGTAGGGGATAATGTTAGTTTTGGTCTTAGGGAACATCGAAAATTAACGAATAAACAAATTAATGAAATCGTTGAAGAAAAATTAAAATTAGTGGAGTTATCAGGTTTTGCTGCTTTTATGCCAAATGAATTGTCTGGTGGTATGAAAAAACGTGTAAGTTTAGCAAGGGCTATAGCTTTTGAACCACAAATTTTATTATATGATGAGCCTAGTTCAGGATTAGACCCTGTAACATCAGCCAAGATTGATGAGCTTATTGTGCAAATGCAAAAACTATTAGGTGTAACTTCGATTGTGGTTACACATGATATGAATAGTGCTTTTTATATTGCAGATAGAATAGCTATGCTTTATCAAGGCGAAATGATTGCGGTGGGGACTCCAGATGAAATTAGAAATTCTACAGATAGTAGAGTTTTAGAGTTTATAAATGTTAGTAAAATTAGAAAGAGGTGAGCAGATGTCTAATGAGGCTAAAGTGGGTATTTTTACCATGATTGGATTAAGTTTATTGACTGGTATTATATTTTATTTAAATGGCTTTGATTTTGGTAAAAATAAAGATTATTCGTTTGATATTACTTTTAATCAAGTAACTGGATTAAAAGTTGGTGCAGGTGTAAGTTATGCTGGTATTGATGTAGGTAGAGTATCTACAATTGAGGCATATAAGGATAAAGCAAAAGTAACTGTAGTTATAAAAGGCGATATGAAAATAGCGAAAGATTCGTTATTCACAATTAGCAGTGATGGGTTAATGGGTGAAAAATTTGTTAGCATTATGCCGCCAAGACATCCATCTGGAGAATATTTGGTAGCTGGAGAATCTGTGCAAGGTGTAGATGAAAAAGGCTTAGATTATTTATTAAGTCAAGCCGGTGTTACTTTAGATGATGTACGTGGTTTGATAAAAAGTATGAATGAGGTTCTAGGTAATAAAAAAGTACAAGAATCTTTAGTACAGACAGCTGTTAATTTAAAAGAATTGACAGGAAATATGAATCAAATAATGGAGGTAATGGCCACATTATCAGTAAATAATCAACAAGATATTGATAAAATGATTAAAAATATGTCAGCAATGACAGATAGTATGGCAAATGCTGCTGATGAAATAGAACTTATGATTAGTGAGTTTTCAGGTAATGGTGAAACGGCAGCAAATATGAAAGTAGCTATAGCAAATTTATCTGAAACTAGTAAAAGTATAAAAAATATGGCTACTAATATGGAAACTGTAATTGGTGATCCACAAACAGCACAGAATTTGAAAAATATTATACAAAATGCTAATAATATTTCTCAGCGTGCAGATAATATGATGAGTAAAGTATCATCTATTGAGGTAAAGCCGGGTGTTGAAACATTATATAGTGGTGGTCAATCGCAATGGATGGTTAATGCCGATGTAAAAGTATATACAGACCCTAATTCTTTTTTATTGATTGGTGCTGATGATATTGGTGGCGATGATAGCGGTACGAATCTACAAGTAGGTACAGGAAATGATGTATTTACAGGAAGAGGCGGACTTATTGATGATAAAGTTGGCGTTGGGGTAGATTTAAAAGCAGGAGAAAAAGCAAAAATATCTGTAGATGCTTATGATCCTAATGATTTACGAGTAAAACTCAAAGGACAATATGAAGTAGCAAATGATACTTATTTAATTGGACAAATAAAAGATATAAATAATTCAGATGACAGAGCCGCTTATGTAGGCTTAAGACATGAATTTTAGTAGGAGGATTTTTAAATGAATAAAAAGTCTTTAAATAAAACAATAACAGCAGTATTATTAAGTGGTTCTTTATTTTTAGGTGGAAGTAACTTGGCCTTTGCTGAAGATAGTGTAGATTTAAATTTAGATTCTACAGTACAAATGGCTTTAGAAAATAATAGACAAATAAAACAATCTGTATATGATACAGATGTTGCTCGTTGGCAGTTAAGCGAAGCTAAAGGACAAAAAGGTTTTCTTATTAATTGGAAAACAACAGCAGCTGCAGCAGGTGGAGAATCCTATGATTTGCAAGGTAGAGATTCTACATATGCCAATGTAGTTGAAGCTAGTATTCCATTATATACAGGTGGAAAATTAGAAAATAATATTAAAGGTAAAGAAATTGGTGTAGATATCAGTGATTTAAGTTTAGAAAATACTAAACAACAAATAAAATATGATACAACAGAAGGCTATTATAATATTTTACAATGTAGAAATTTAGTAGGTGTAAATCAAGAAACAGTAAATCAATTACAAGCACATTTAAATACTGTAAATGCTAAATATTCTGCAGGAACTGTTGCTAAATCTGATGTACTTCGTTCTCAAGTAGAGCTTGCTAATGCTAAACAAAACTTAGTAAATGCAGAAAATAATTATGACTTATCTATTTCTTCTTTGAATAATATTGTAGGATTACCAATCGGTACAAAAGTAAATATTCAAGATGAATTAAAATATGTAAAATATGATTATAGTTTAGATGAATGTACAGATATTGCAATGAATAGTCGTCCTGATGGTGTGGCTGCTTTAAAATCTGTAGAACAGGCTAAAGCTAATTTATCAGCAGCTAAAGCTGGTAATTTACCAGAAATTGCAGTATATGCAAATTATACAATTGATGGTAATGATGCATTTAAAGATGATGCTGGTGAAAAATCTGAAGTAGGTGTAAGAGCAAATTGGAATTTATTTGATAGTAATGTAACACGTTCTCAAGTAAAACAGGCAGAAGCTACTTTAGCAAAATCTGAAGAATATGCTAAATATGTAAAAGAAGGTATTCAGCTTGAAGTTCATCAAGCATATTTAAGCTTACTTTCTGCAGAAAAAAATATTCAAACAACTAGTGTTGCAGTAAATCAAGCTACTGAAGATTATAATATTGCACAAGTTCGTTATACTGCTGGTGTAGGTACTAATATTGATGTAATGGATGCGGCTGTAGCGTTGACAACTGCTAAAACTAATTATGTACAAGCACTTTATGATTATAATGTAAGTAGAGCTAAATTGGATAAAGCTATGGGCTTACCTGTAGATTTAGATGTACAAGAAATCGCGACAAAAACATATTAATAAATTTTCCATATTTGCGGTAAAGTAAATTCATGTTATACTAAAACTGAATAAACTATTAAACGGGAACTAATAATAGTTCCCGTTTAATATTATATAGACGTAAATCTGGACATAGAAGGTGAGCTTTATGCACAAAAAGTTTAAAATTATTACATTTTTAAGTATATTTGCAGTATTTATTGGTTTAATGACTTTTTTTTTGATAAACTCGTCCTCATTTAAACAAAATACGGCTAGTTTTATAGCAAATAAAGCGGAAGAAATATTAAAAACAAAAATAAATATAGATTCTTTGGAAATAGTATCGTTGAATTCAGCGGTAATTGATGATGTAGAAATTTATGATAAAGAAAATGAATTATTAGCTAAAGCTGATAAAGTAGTATTTAAGGTAAATCTTTGGGAAGTAGTGACGCAGTCTCCATTAAGTGGTTTAAGTGAGATTGAAATTGATACGCCAGATGTAAATATTATTCAGCGTGAGGATAAAACGTGGAATTTTGAAGACTTGATTGATAAAGAATCGACTGAGCCTATAGATTTTAAAGGTGATGTAAAAATTATAAATGGTCAATCAACGATAAAAATTGAAGGTAAACAAATTACTATAGATAAAATTGATTTAGAAGCAAATTGTGAAGATTTATCGGCAATAAAAGTAAATGGTTCTTTACAACATAATAATGCGCCAGTAGATTTTTCAGGAACTATAGGTGAGGTTAGTAAAACTAATGTTGACGTTCATGCAGAAAATTTAGATGTTTTAAATTATATACCATTTATTCCAGAAGAATATTTGGCTGATATTAATATAAAAAAAGGTATAGTGAAAAAAGCAAATGTAACAATTAGTGGAACACCAGAAGAAACATATAATCTTGATGGCTCAATTAACTTTGTTGATGGACAATGTGAAATTTTAGGACAAAATATAGAAGATATTGATGGCATTATTTTATTAAATAAACAAGATGTGCAAGTATTTGTTAGAGCAATGTCTAAAGAACAAAAAGTGATGGTACATGGTAATATTTTAAATTACATGAGTGACCCAGATTTGCATTTAATTGTGGAAACTAAAAGCTTTCGTCCAGAATTATTCTTTGAGGGGATTCCTTTTAGTGGAGAAGTTTCATTAGTTGGCGCTGTTTATGGAACATTAGATAATTTACAAATTGGTGCTCAAGTCAATGCTGATGAAGCGAATGTATATGGATATCCAGTGGAAAAGTTAAATATTCAAGCAAGATATATAAATAATCAAATTTTTATTGATGATTTAAGAGGCAATTTTGCTAATGGCTGGATATGGGCATCGGGTACGTGTAATTTAGATGATTTAACATATAAAGGTTCGTTTAGAGCTGCTAATATTGATGTAACTGTATTTAGTGATTATTTATCAGGTATTACAGGAACTGCAATGTTAAGAGGAGATTTTAAAGGTCAAGGCGTAGATTTTGCTGATTTAGATGTTAGTGGTCGAGCTCAATTAGATAATGGTAGTTATGATAATATTCCGATAGATAAAATAGAATTATCTTTTTATAAAGAACAAGATACTGTACAAATTGACGCAATGACTGCAGAATTTGCCAGTGGCGGTAATATTGCAGCAAAAGGTTTATGGAATATAGAAAATGATGATGTAAATATAGATTTTTATGCATCTAATGTAGATATGTCTTTAGCCCAAAATTATATACCAAGTATGGATATTCAAGGTAATGCTAATTTTAGTGGTTCTTTAGTAGGAAATATAGAAAATCCAGTATTAAATATAGATTTAATGGCTAAAGATGGTTCGATAATGAATCAACCATTTGATTCGTTACTAATTAATGCTATTGGTAATTTAGATGGTATGCGTGTGGATAGATGTCAGTTCATTCAAAATGGTGAAATTGTGCATGATGCTACAGGTCTTCTTGGTTTTAAGGGCAAGCGTTTTATCGACATGATAGTTAAAACCAATAAAGCACGTATGGAAAATTTAATAAAAGTAGTTATGCCTGATTTAAAAATTACAGGTAATGTAGATAATACTTTACATTTAACTGGTAATTTAGAAAATATAAAAGCTCAAGGTAAATTACATTTTTATGAAGGTAGTTTAAATGGTATATTAATTTCAGAAGTAGATGGCACATATGATTATAATGATGGTAATATTTGTTTAAATAATTTTGATATTATTTCTCCATTTATTAAAGCAAATTTAAATGGTACGATTGATAGAAATCAAGAAATGAATATTAAATTTAATGCGGATGAAATTTTAATAAATAAAATGCCATTAGATTTACCATATCCAGTAGAAGGAAAAGCAAATTTTGATGGTACATTGACTGGTCATTTAGGAGCTTTAAATTTTGATGGTATTTTAAAATCAGATACAATCTCGTTAAATGGTCAAAACGTAAATGATATTTATGGACATTTAACATTGGCAAATCGTATTTTGAAATTAGAACAATTTAAATTTATACAAAATGCTGGTATGTTTGATTTTAATGGAGATATCAATTTAAATACAAAAGAAATTCAAGGTAAAGCTGATTTAGTACAATTAGATATCAATGCATTAATGGCTATGGCTAATTTAAAAAATGAAATTTTAAATGGTCGTTTTAATGGTACAGCAGAGCTCAATGGTACGTATGTAAATCCACATGTAGATTTAAAAGGTAGTATGTTAGATGGTACGTTAAAAGATTATCCATTACAAAATATAGAAATTGATGCACAATTAGATAATAGTATAGTAAAAATCAATAAATTTTATGGTGAGCAAGGCTTAGGAAAAGTTGCTGTTCAAGGTAGTGCTGATTTAGCAAATGGACCAATTGATGCACGAATTTCAGCTAGTAATATGGATATAAAATTGCTTACGCATTTATGTGATTTAGATATAGATTTAAATGGTCAAATGAATACGGATATACAGCTTTCAGGAACGATAGATAATCCGATAGCAGATATTTCTATTTTTACCCAAGGTGATGGCAGTAAATTTGATGATATGTATTTATTAGCAAATTTAAAAGATAATATAATAAATATTAATCAAATGGCGATAACTAAAGGTGAATGCTCTTTAAAAGCAAATGGAACAGTACCACTTGCAGCTCTTGAAAGTCAAAAACGTACAGAAGAAACTTTAAATCAACAAATGAATTTAAAACTTTATCTAGAAAATACAAATTTAGATATATTACCAACATTAACACCATATGTAGAATGGGCTGTAGGTAATGTACAAGGTGATTTAAATATTACAGGAAATGTACAAAAACCGAATTTCCAAGGAAATATTACTACAAAAGATAGTGCGATTAAATTTAAACATGTAGATAGTCCAATCCAAAATATAAATGTGGATATAAACTTTAATCGTGATTTGATGACTATTCAAGAATTTACAGGTAAAATTGGTGAGGGTAACTACAATCTAGTTGGTTCAGCTCATATTACAGGACAAGGTATAACAGGATATAATTTTAATTTAGATTTAAATGACTTAGAAATTGTATCTGATTATTATACCGGTTTATTAGTGGGGAATTTACAAGTAAATGAAGTAGATTTTTATGGTAAAAAATTACCAAAATTAACTACAAACTTGAACTTTAATGATATTGAAGTAGCAATGCCACCACTTCCAGAAATAAGTGATGAACCGTTCCCTGAAATGGTATTAGATATAAATGTTGCTTTAGGTGATAATGTTCATGCGTATGACCCATTATTATATGACCTTTATATTGAAGGTGCTTTTAATATAAAAGGAACAACACTTTATCCAAAAGCTTCAGGTAGCTTACATGTAAATAAAGGAACAATAGATGTACTTAAAAATATATTTAAAGTGCAGACAGGAAATATAGTATTTAATCAAGTAGGTTCGTTCTTCCCAAGTATTGACTTTTTAGCAATGACTAGATTGGATAGAACCAAAATATTTGTAAGTTTACAAGGCCCATTAGATAAAGATTTAGAGCCAAAATTATATTCAGAACCATATATGAATGATGCTGAAATAATAAAATTATTGGCATTTAGAACTGATGGAAAAGATAATAATTCTGGAGATATTACAGAAGATGATTTATTATCTTTAGCAACCGTAGGATTACAGATGAGTTTCTTAAATGAAATAGAAGGAACTTTGCGTAATGTATTAAATTTAGATGAATTTAAAATTTCTCGCGATACATTGTCTGATAGTGCCAAAAAACGATTTGATACCGATGACGGTGAAGTATATAATATTGAAATAGGTAAGTACCTGTCGGATAAAGTTATGCTCAAATATACACGTGGCATAAATTATGATTTAAATAGAATAGGTCTACAATATTATATAAATAACAACATGGGCATCATTACCGAATTAGAAGATGATGGCGTATATAATATAAAATTAGAAATGGAATGGAAATTTTAATTAAAGTTTTAATTTATTTTTAATGTTTATTTGATATGATACCCATAATTTATTGGGTATCATATTTTTTTATAATAGATATTCTTTTGTAGTTATGATAAAATTACAGTATTGACAGGTATACCCATATTAAGGAGGTTGTTTGTTTGAAAAAAGGAAATTGTAAATTATTAGTTTGTGCCTTAGCTATGGCTAATATTAGCACATTTGGAATAAATAATTGTTTTGCAAATGTAGCAGAAGCAGAAAATAATGTACAGGAAAATGTTGTATCTACAGAAAAAGTTAGCCAAGATGAAATCTCTACTAAAGTAGATGAAACTATGCAAGATGTGGCTAAAGAAGATACTGAAGAAAAAAAATTAACAGTAAATCAACAAAAATCCGTAGATAAAGTTCAAGACCCAGAAGCTATAGCCAAAATGAATAATTGGAAAGCACAAAGACCAGCTGAAGAAACTATTAAAAATAATAATAGTGCATATACAGATATGACAGTTGTTAGCGTTGATGTAGTAGGCACTGAAAAAGTAGCGAAAGATGATGTATTGAAAGCATTAACAACTAAAGCTGGTGATAAATTTAATTTAAAAAATATTGAACAAGATAGAAGTAATATTTATAACATCGGATATTTTTATGACAACTATCCTTCTTATGAAGTTGTACCTGAAGGTGTAAAAATTACTTATCATGTAATGGAAAACCCAGTTTTACGTTCTGTAGAAATTTTAGGAAATGAAGCTTATTCTACAGATAAAATTGAAGGAATGTTAAATGTAAAACAAGGTGAACTTTTAAATATTCGTCAATTAAATACTGATTTAGCAAATATTGAAGCAAGTTATCGTCAAGATGGCTATATTCTAGCTAAATTAAAAGATATCTCTATTGATGAAAGTGGTAATTTAACATTATTATTCAATGAAGGTATTTTAGAAGGTTATGTAGTAAAAGGTAATGATAAAACAAAAGATTATGTTATTACTCGTGAAATGCGTATAAAACCAGGTGAAGTTTTTGATGCAAAAAAAGCTCGTCGTAGTATGCAACGTGTATATAATTTAGGTTTCTTTGAAGATGTAAGCGTAAAAATCTTACCAGGTAAGGAAGATCCAAATAATATCATTATGGAATTAACAGTAGTAGAAAAACGTACTGGTTCTTTTGGTATTGGTGCTGGTTACAGCAGTGAAGATGGTCTTTTAGGTATGGTTAGTGTTAGTGATAGTAACTTTATGGGAATTGGTGATTCTGTAAAAGCTATGTACGAATTTGGTGGAGAAGATGGCGATGACAGTGGTTATAGCATCTCTTATACAAAACCATGGCTTGATGACAAAGAAACAACAGGAACTTTCCGTATTTATGATCGTAAATTTGAATATGATGATTATGATAATGGTGGGGACTTAGTAGAAACTTATGATAAGAAAAATCAAGGTTATGAATTAAGCTTTGGTCGTCCAATGGATGAATATACTACAAATTATTTAGGTTTTAAAATCAATACAACAGATTATCGTGGACATGAAGATGGCCCTTATGACCGTGATAAACCGGAATATCAAGAATGGAAAGATAATAACTTTGGTGAAACTAGAAGCATTATAGCTTCTCAAGTACATGATACTCGTGATAATATTTACTATCCAACTGAAGGTACAAGAACTAGTGTTTCTGTAGAATATGCAGGTTTAGGTGGCGACTTTGACTATACTAAACTTAGTGGAAGTTTACAAAGATATTATAAAGTAGGTCATGCGCAGGTTATTGCTTTACGTGCTAGTGCAGGTTATGCAAATGAAGATTTACCAGAAGCTTCTTTATTTGAAGTAGGTGGACAAAATTCTGTTCGTGGTTATCGTGATGGTCAATTCTCTGGTAATAAAATGATTATGGGAACACTAGAATATCGTTTCCCTGTAGCAAATAAAATACAAGGTGCAGTATTTACTGATGTAGGTGATGCTTGGGGTGGAAAATCTTGGGGCCCTTGGAGCTCTATTGAAGAAGATTTAACATTACATGCAAGCGTTGGTCTTGGGGTACAAATGCAAACACCTATCGGTGCACTTCGCTTAGATTATGGTTGGGGCGAAGATGGTGGCCGCGTTCACTTTAATGTTGGTGGAAATTTCTAAGTTTGATTAGGAATAATTATAATTAGAAAAATGACAATGTAGTAAATGATTATAGGTGAAAAAAGCCAAATTCTTGAATAAGATTTTTTTGTTTGCTATAATTAAAGTGTTTTAACTAAGAAGCGGTGACTTCATAAAGGGAGAAGATAAAATTGATTAATTTTGAAAAAAAACAGGTAAAAATTATTAGTGTAATTATTGCAGCCGTATTTGTATTTAGTATTGTTGCTATAGGGGTATCTCAGTATCAATCTGGCATAGCAGGAGCATCTTCTTCTAATGTTGGTGTTGTAGATTATTCTAAACTTATTGGTGAACATCCAAGTATGCAAGCAGCTCGTGAAAAATATGAAGCTGCAGCAAAACAAGTACAACAAGATTTTGCAAGTCAAGCTGCTAACATGACACCTGAACAGCAACAGCAGTTTATTGAACAAAAACAAAAAGAAATGCAAGATAAGCAAAAAGAACTTATCGACCCAATTCGTAATAGTATAGAAGAACAAGTAAAAGCAGTAGCAGATACTAGAGGTATCAATGTAGTATTAGATAAAAACAATGTATTATATGGTGGACAAGACATTACTCAAGATGTTTTGTCTAAAATTCAAGCTCAAGGTGATGTAACAGTAGATACTGAAGCATCTTCTTCTGCAGCTACAGATGATACAACAAGCTCTGCAAGCTCAAACTAATTTGAGTTAGAAAAAATACCGAGCATCATATATTGCTCGGTATTTTAATAGGTTAAATAAGGAGGCGATTTTGTGGCTGAAAATCAAGAAATAAATAATAATGAAGTTGAAGAATTAAAGCCAGATAAAAAGAAGAAAAAATCAACAACTTCGATATTAGTAGGAATAATATGTGTAGTAATGTGCATACTATTAATTGGATATTTTTGGCATAAACAAAATCAAAAGCCTCCAGTATCTGTTGACGTAGGATCAGCAGTAGCTACAGTAGATGTTGATAAATTAATGAAACAGCATAGTGATTATGCAAAATTAGAAAAATTGCAAGCTGAAAAATTTTTGATTTTATCGAAATTAAAAATTTATACATTAGATGAAAATCTATTAAAACCACCTACGGTAAATCCTGCTCCAGATGTATTTGTTCAAGTGGTAGATGAGCAGGATAATTTGCGACAGATAAAAACTAGACAACAGTTAAAAGAAGAGTCTATTACTAAAGAAAATGAAATTAGACAAAGTTTAGCTAAAGAAAAAGACTTAGCTATTGAGAAAATAAATAATAAATATACAAATGCTATTTTAAATTGCACTATAAAATTAGATAATGCGCAGAATTTAAAGCTCACACAAGAAGAAATAGATAATTTATTAGCCATATTAAAGCAGTTAAAAAATGAACGTGGCAATATGGTAGATAATATAAAACAGCAGTATAATATACGTGTAGCTAATGAATTATTGACTTGGCGCCAACAACGTGAAGCGGAATTAGGTTTAAATAATCAAAAAGATCATCAAATAGATATACAAGATTCTTTAGCCAAACAACAAGCAGAACAACAGCGTGATAATCAATATTTAAAAGATAGAATGCAAATGCTTAAAGCAAGAAAACAAGATAGTGCACGTTTAATCGTATTATTACACACTAAAGATAATGAAATAAATTTATTAAGAAAAAGTATCTTGAAAGATATATCTAGTAAAGCTACAAAAGTAGCTATTCAAAAACATTTAAAATTAGTAATTGCCGATACGCCAATGGATATGGATTTATTCGGTAATGTAAAAATCAATAATTTTGATAATAATATTTTAAGTGGTATGGTTGTTGGTGTAGATGCTATTGATATTACAGATGATGTAATAAATGAATTAACAAGCAAGCCAAATAATTAAAAGAAAAGGACGATGCTGTACGATGAAAATAAAATTAATTTTAGTAATAGCGTTAATTTCGATGATGAGTATTTTTATGACAGGCTGTGGTAATGAAATAAAATTAGGCTATTTAGATGCAGAACGTGTAATGAATGAAGCACCTCAAATAAAAACAATTAGAGATAATATTGATGCTAAGAATAAAGAAATTGAAGCTAAAGAAGCTGATTTGCAAAATCAAAAAGCAACAATGTCTCCAGAAGATTTAAAAAAAGCACAAATGGATATTCAACGTCAATATCAAGGTTTAGATATGCAATATAAATCTCAAGTAAAAAATACAATGGATAAAGTATTAGCAGAAGTTTCTACTGAAAAAGAATTATCAGCAGTAGTACCAAAAACGCTAGTTCGTTCTAATGGAATGCAAGTACAAAAGCAAGAGTTTGTAGTTGAAGGCGGAATCGATATTACCGATGAAGTAATTCAGAAATTACAATAAAAGGGGTTACGTAACAATATGTTGAAAAAAACATTAGGTGAAGTAGCAAAGTTAGTAAATGGTAAACTTTGTGGTGAATATGATGAAAATTTAACGATTACAGGAGCAACTGGAATTTTACTTGCAGGACCAACAGATATAACTTTTGCAGTTGACCCTCACTTGGAAGAGGCTATTGCTTGTAATGCAGCCGCTGTAATTATTCAAGAAGAAGTAGAAGGTTTTTCAAAAACTTGTATAAAAGTAAAAAATCCACGTGAAGCGTTTAATATTTTATTAAATATTTTTAAACCAGAACTTATTATTGAAAAAACAATAAGTGAAAAAGCACATATTGGTAAAAACGTAAAAATGGGTAAAAACGTATCTATAATGGATTTTGCTTATGTCGATGATAATGCTATTATTGGTGATGATGTAGTATTATATCCGAATGTATATATTGGTCAATATGCTAGTGTAGATAGTAATACAGTATTGCATTCTGGTGTAAGTATTCGCGAATTTTGTAAAGTAGGCAAAAATGGACTTATCCATGATAACACTGTTATTGGTGCAGATGGATTTGGTTTTATTACTAAGCAAGGTAAGCATACCAAAGTGCCTCAAGTAGGTAATGTAGTAATTGAAGATGATGTGGAAATTGGCTGTAATGTAGCTATTGATAGAGCAACAACAGGATCTACAGTGATTGGTAAAGGAACAAAAATTGACAATTTAGTACATATTGGTCATAATTGCACATTAGGCGAAAATTGTTTGGTAGTTGCCCAAACAGGACTTGCAGGTTCAACAATTGTTGGTCATAATGTAACTTTTGCAGGTCAAGTAGGTTCTAAAGGTCATATCAAAGTAGGTAGCAACTCTGTAATGGCAGCAAGAACTGGTTTAATTGCAGATGTTCCGGAAAATTCTTTCTTTGCAGGTTTCCCAGCACGTCCTCATCAGGAATGGCTTAGAATAAAAGCAAATGAAAGTCGTTTACCAGATATGATGAAAAAATTAAAATTAATGGAAAAGCGTTTACAAGCGTTAGAAGAAAAGAACGATTAATGTATTGATTTGTAATAAAAGTAGCCGAGCCTAATGCTTAGCTACTTTTTATTTTTAATTTTATTATTTATTAAAGGCAAATCGAAAGGAAAAATAAATGTTATATCACATATTGGTATTAATAAGTAATATATGTTGTTTATTGCCAGCAGGCGTAGTACGCTTTATAGGTAAAATTTTAGGCGAATTGACATGGCTTGTAGTACCGAAAAAGAGAAAGAAAATGGCACAGCGTAATATACAGCGCTGTTTGAATGTATCTTCAAAAGAAGCGAATAGAATTGCTAAAAAGAGTTGGACTCGATTTGGCCCTATGATAATGGAAGTTTTTCGTTTTAAAGTAATTTGTAAAGATATCGATAAATATGTTACGGTAATTGGTGAAGAAAATATACAAAAAGCAATAGCATATAATAAAGGTGGTGTAATTGCTACAGCACATAGTGGTAATTGGGAAATTATTGGAGCGGCTTTAACTCATCGAGGTATGAAAATTGCAGGTGTTGCTCAACATCAACGTAATGAAAATGTGAATAATTTTATAAATTATTGTCGTGCTTTTACTAAAATGCATATAACAGATAAGCTCGATATTAGAGAAATGATGAAAATGCTTGGTGAAAAATATTTTATCGGTTTGATTATGGACCAAGATGGAGGTTCTACAGGTATTTTAATGCCAGTTTTTGGTTATGAAGCCTCATGCGTGCAAGGGCCTGCGGTAATGAGTAGATTTAAATCAGCTCCAATTTTGCCAACATTTATAACAGAAGATCGTCCAGGGCATCATGTTTTAACTGTTTTAGAACCAGTATTTACCAATAAATCCAAGGACAAAGAAGCTGATATTTATAATATGATGGCTGATTTAACACATTTAGTAGAAAATCATATACGTAAACATCCTGAAGAGTGGTTTTGGTTACATGATAGATGGAAATATGTAGAAAAAAAGAAAAAAGAGTCAAATAACTTGCAGTAACTAGCGTTGTCTTGTACAATAATTATATATAATTTTTAGGAGGACGATGATGGACAGACAGAAAACAATTGCTGTGGAAGTTTCATATACGGGAATAGGCCTTCATTCAGGCACAGAAGTTAATATGAAATTATGTCCTGCTCCAGTAGATACGGGGATTGTATTTATTAGAACGGATTTAGCAGAAAGACCACAAATAAAAGCTATAGCTAGTAACGTTACATCAACAATGCGTGCTACAAGTATAAGTAATGGAGATGTAAAAATATTTACTATCGAGCATTTAATGTCGGCTTTATTTGCTAGTAATATAGATAATTGTTATATTGAACTTGATAGTGAAGAGCCACCTGTAACTGATGGGTCAGCTGATGTTTTTTTAGAATTATTGACTAAAGCTGGTATAAAAGAACAAGAAAAAGAAGCAACAGAAGTGGTAATTGATAAGGTGTATCGTATCGATGACAAAGAACGTTTTGTAATGGTTGTGCCATATGATGGATTTAGAGTAAGTTTCACATCCTTAAATCCACATCCATTGATTGGTATACAATACCAAGATTTTGAATTTACAGGTAAAGATAGTTACAAAAATCAGATAGCTACAGCACGTACTATTGCTTATGAAAAAGAAGTAGAAGCGTTGCAAAAAATGGGTCTAGGCTTAGGCGGAAGTTTAGAAAACGTAATTGTTTATAATGATGAAGGCTGGCTTAATGAACTTCGTTTTGAAGATGAATTAGTTCGTCATAAGATATTAGATGCTATTGGTGATTTAAGATTAGCAGGTAAAGTAAAAGGTCATGTAATTGCAGTAAAATCAGGACATGAACTAAATACCAAATTAGCTAAAAAAATACTTGCAGACTTTATAAAATAGAAAAGAGGTTATATAACATGAGAATTGATATTCCTGAAATTGAGAAAGTATTGCCACATCGTCCTCCATTTTTATTAATTGACCGTATTATTGAATTAGAACCAATGAAATATGCGGTAGGTATAAAAAATATTTCTATAAATGAAGATCAATTTAGAGGACATTTTCCAGGGCATCCAATCATGCCAGGTGTATTGATTTTAGAAGCAATGGCACAAGTAGGTGGTTTTGCATTATTATATCCAGATGAAAACCGTGGTAAATTAGCATATTTCGGTGGTATGGATAATGTTAAATTTAAGAAACCAGTAGTTCCTGGTGATCAACTTATCATGAAATCTGAAATTGTAAAAATTCGTGGTGATTTTGGTAAAGTTCATTGTGAAGGTTATGTAGATGACCAATTAGTAGCTCAAGGTGATTTTACTTTTGCTTTACAAAAACCAGAAAATTTATAATTACTTTGAATAAGGCTTGGGTTTTGGATAAAATAATATCAATTATTAATAGATAGTGTAAATGTTTTAAGGAGTGTAAATAATGGAGGCAGAAAGTAAAATACATCCATCAGCGATAATCCATAAAAATGCAAAAATTGGTAAGAACGTAGAAATAGGGCCATTTGTTGTTATTGGAGAAAATGTTGAAATTGGTGATGGCACAAGAATAGAACCACATGCAGTTATCACAGGGTGGACTAAAATTGGTGAAGACTGTGTAATTTTCCCAGGTGCATCTATTGGTGCAGAACCACAGGATTTAAAATTTGTTGGTGAAAAATCCTATGTTTATATTGGCGATAGAACAAAAATCCGTGAATTTGCAACTATTCATCGTGCTTGTGGTGCTGAAGAAGAAACTCGCATCGGTAATGATTGCTTATTGATGGCATATACTCATGTAGCTCATAACTGTATTGTAGGAAATAATGTTATTATGGCCAATAATGCCTCAATTGCAGGTCATGTTATTGTTGAAGATAGAGCTGTTCTTGGTGGTTTTGCAGGCGTACATCAGTTTGTAAAAATTGGTAGAAATGCAATGATTGGTGGATTCTCTAAATTAGTACAAGATGTTGTACCTTATACTATCGTTGATGGTAGACCTGCTAATGTTTGTGGTTTAAATAGTGTAGGTATAGCACGTTCAGGTATATCTATATCTTCACGTCGTGCTATAAAACAAGCATATAAAATATTATATCGTTCTGGATTAAAATTGGCACAGGCTATCTCTGTTATTGAACAAGAAGTTGATTCTTGTGCTGAGGTAGAATATTTCTTACGTTTCTTAAGAAATGCTGACCGTGGTATTTGCCGAGAAAATCATGAAGGTAATAATTAAAGTGAGGATTTAAAATGAAGTCAATAGGTTTATTATCTGGAATAGGTAGACTACCTGTAGAAGTTGCAAAAGCAGCAAAAGCTATGGGGATAGATGTATATGCTGTAGGTTTGGTTGATGGTGTTGAAGAAGATTTAAAATCTGTAGTAGATGATTATCAAGCAATAAATATAGCACAATTAGGTTCAATTATTGATTATTTAAAAGGCAAAGAAGTTACTGATGTAGTTATGATCGGTAAAGTAACAAAAGAAATTCTTTTTTCTGGTCAACATGCTATGCCTGATGCTCGTATGATGGCTCTTTTAGCCTCATTAAAAGACCGTAGTGATGATACTATGATGCTTGCATTTGTAGCAGAATTAGCTAAAGAAGGTATTACTACATTTGATCAAACAATGTTATTAAAAATGATAATGCCAAAACCAGGTGTATTAACAAAACGCCAACCAACAGAAAATGAAAAAGCTGATATGGAATTTGGCTTTAAAATGGCAAAAGCTCTTGGTGGCTTGGACATTGGTCAAACAGTAGTAGTAAAAGATAAAGCAGTAATGGCTCTTGAAGCAATAGAAGGAACTGACGCTTGTATTTTGCGTGGTGGAAAACTTGCTTGCGGTGGTGCAGTAGTAGCTAAAGTAGCAAAACCAGCACAAGATAATCGTTTTGATATGCCTGCTATTGGTGTAAAGACAATTGAATCTATGCTTGAAGTAAAAGCTTGTGGATTAGTTATTGAAGCAGGCCGTACTTTAATTGTAGATAGAGAAAAAGTTTTATCATTAGCTGACCAATACGCTATAACTATTGTAGCAATGTAGTATTATGAGGCGCGGCGATACATTTTTGAATGTTATCATCGCGTCTTTTTCTGCTTGATAAAGGCTGGAGGTTTTTATGTATAAAATTATGTTTTCAGCAGGAGAAACTTCTGGTGATATGCATGGTGCAAATTTAGCAAAAGCTATAAAAAATATGTATCCTGATGCTGAATTGTTTGGTTTTGGTGGACCTCAAATGGAAAAAGCAGGGGTAAAGCTTTGTAAAAATATGCTTGATTATAGTGTTATGGGATTTTGGGAAGTTTTAATAAATTTACGCAGAATGTTTAAACTAAAATCAGCATTAGTAGAGGAAATGAAACGTCAAAAACCAGATATTTTGGTATTAATTGATTATCCTGATTTTAATTGGCGCTTAGCAAGTGAAGCTAAAAAATTAAATATTCCTGTATTTTCGTATATACCGCCTTCAGCATGGGCTTGGCGTAAAGGTAGAGCAAAAAAAGTAGCAAAGATAGCAGATAAAATAGTGGCGATATTTCCATTTGAGATAGATGTATATAAACAAGCAGGTGCAGACATTTCTTTTGTGGGAAATCCATTATTAGACAATGTGCATGCTTCAATGAGCAAAGATGAAGCCTATAAATTTTTTGGCATAAATGAAAATGACGATAATATTTTATTATTACCAGGTAGTAGAAAACAGGAAATTGCAAATTTATTAGATCCAATGTTTGAGGCAGCAAAAATTATTAGTCAAGAACGTTTAAATGCAAAATTCTTTTTACCAGTTGCACCGGGAATTGATGAACAATATTTAAATAATAAAATAATTGAATATAAATTAAATGTTAAATTATGTTTTGAAAAAACATATGATTTGATGAATTGTTGTGATTTTGCTATAGCTACATCAGGAACGGTGACTTTAGAGGCTGCATTAATGAATTTACCGTCGATTGTTCTTTACAAAATGTCTACGATAACATATCGTATTGCAAAAATTTTTGTAGATGTAAAATATTTTAGTTTACCTAATATTTTAGTAGATAAAGGTGTTTTACCAGAATTATTACAAGATGAAGTTAATGGTCAAAATATTGCAAAGTATGCACGAACTTTATATAAGGGCACAGAAAGTGCGAATGATTTAAAACAAGAATTGAAGAAAGTGAAGGAAAAATTAGGCCTACCTGGAGTTGCGGATAAAACGGCTAAATTGATTTTACAAACAGCTGATAAATTTAAGCATGAGGTTAAGGTATAAAAGTTATGAATGATTATAAAAGATTGATTTTATTTATAAAACCATATTGGAAAAGACTTTTATTAGCAATTGTTTGTATCATAATGTCAGCAGCAGCAAATTTGTATGTACCTTGGATAATTAAAGATATGATAGATAAGGTACTTATGGAAAGAGATATGGTACTTTTAAATTTAATTGCTGCTGGTATCGTAATAGTGTTTTTCTTTAGGGGTATTTTTTATTATGGACAATCGTATTTAGTATCATATATAGCACAGAGAGTAATTATTGATGTGCGTGAGATGCTATATATAAAATTTCAAAAATTACAGTTGTCATATTATGAAAAGAAACAAACGGGTACTATTATGAGTTATATAACTAATGACGTGGCGGCACTTCAAGCGGCATTAGTTGATAGCTTAATTGAGTTGGTGACGGAATCGTCAATATTAGTAGGTTCACTTGTAATGATGTTTTATTTGGATTGGAAATTAAGTTTAGTGACTTTAATTGTAGTCCCATTGATTGGACAAGCTATGAAAATTTTCGGAAGAAAATTGAAAAAAAGTGGTTCTTTAATCCAAGAACGTACAGCAGAAATAACTTCTTTATTGCAAGAAACTATTTTGGGTGTACGAGTAGTAAAATCATTTGCTCGTGAAGAACATGAAATAGGACGTTTTCAAAATCAAAATAACTTGAATTTCAAAGCTAATATGAAAAGTGTACAATTAAGTTCGCTATTGACCCCTACGGTAGAATTTTTAGCAGCTGTGATTGTAACTGTTATTTTATGGTTTGGTGGTTATCAGGTTGTAAATGGTGCATTGACGGCGGGGGCTTTAATAGCTTTCTTAACATATGCTGTAAATTTGGCTAATCCTGTAAAACGTATTAGTCGTGTATATGGTACAATTAATAAAGCAATGGCTGCTGCTGAACGTGTATTTAATGTATTAGATACTGAGGAAGATTTAAAAGATAAGCCAGATGCTAAAATACTTCCTCAAATAAGTGGTGCAGTGTCTTTTGAACATGTAAGTTTTGCATATAAAAAAGATGTAGATGTATTACATGATTTATCTTTGGAAGTAAAACCGGGACAAGTAATCGCTTTTGTAGGGCCAAGTGGTGCTGGTAAATCAACAATAGCGAATTTAATTCCTAGATTTTATGATGTAACTGAAGGTTGCGTAAAAATTGATGGTATAGATATTCGAGATGTTACTATTAAATCTTTACGTGAACAAATCGGCGTAGTGCCACAAGAAACTATGTTATTTAGTGGAACAATAAGTGATAATATTCGTTATGGTCGTTTAGACGCAACTGACGAAGAGGTTATTGAAGCAGCTAAAGCAGCTAATGCACATGATTTTATTATGAAATTGGCTGATGGTTATGATACAAAAATAGGTGAACGAGGAATAACTTTATCTGGTGGTCAACGTCAACGTATGGCTATAGCTAGAGCTATTTTGAAAAATCCACGTATTTTAATTTTAGATGAAGCAACGTCTGCTTTAGATACTGAAAGTGAAGAAGTAGTACAAGAGGCTTTAGATAAATTAATGATAGGTAGAACCTCATTTGTAATAGCGCATCGTTTATCAACCATTGTACATGCTGATAAAATAGTTGTTTTAGATAATGGCCGTGTACAAGAAATGGGTACTCATGATGAACTTATGCAAACAGGTGGTTTATATAGTCATTTGTATAACATACAATTTAGTAATAAGAAAGCAAAATAGGTGAAGTTTATGCAAATTTTATACAATATTGTAGCTATATTGCTTGTTATACTATTGATACCATATTTTATAGTACGAACTATTCGTGAAAAAGGATTTTTAAAACGTATGATTCAAAGTTGTGGTTTTTTACCTGAACATGCTTTAGATAAAGTTGCAGGTAAAGATTGCATTTGGATACATGCTTCATCAGTGGGAGAAATAGTAGCGACAAGTCCTATTATTAAAGAATTTCGCAAAGAATTTCCTTATACACCAATATTAGTATCAGTAGTAACTAATACAGGATATACTATGGCAAATCGCATTATTAAAGATGCAGATAGTATAATTTATTTTCCTTTGGATTTACCATGGCTTCCAGAGCGTTTAATTAAGAAAATTAGACCACGAGTATTTTTACCTGTAGAGACTGAGCTTTGGCCAAATTTCTTAAAAGCTACAAGAAAACATAATATACCAGTAATGATGGTAAATGGTAGAATTAGTGATAAATCTGTAAAACGTTATAAATATATGTTTAGTATTTTAACTGATATGATAGGCACTGTGAAAAAATTTGCAATGCAATCAGATATAGATGCGTCATATATTATTCGTTTAGGTGCAGATAAAAATTTAGTTACAGTTACAGGAAATACTAAATTTGACCAAACATATACGAATGTAGATGAAGTAGAAAGAAAATCTATGTTAAAAGAATTGTGTTTGGATAATGCCAAAGGTATTTTTTTGGCAGGCAGTACACATAAAGGTGAAGAAGAAGCTGTATTAAAGGCATATAGTGTATTAAAAAAATCTCATCCTGAATCTAAATTATTAATTGCACCAAGAAGTATTTTACGTAAAGAAGAAATTGCTAAAATTTGTGCAAAACATGGTTTTAAAACTAATTTTAGAACAGTATTAAAAGAGAATCCGTCATATGATCATGATGTAGTTATCTTAGATACTATTGGTGAACTTGGTAAAATATATAGCTTAGGTGATGTTATCTATGTTGGTGGTAGTTTAATTCGACATGGTGGACATAATATTTTAGAACCAGCAGCACATGGTAAGGCTATTATTGTTGGTCCGCATATGTTTAACTTTAAAGATACGCATGTATTATTTAGTAAACGTAATGCTTGTATAACAGTAAAAGATAGTAAAGAATTAACGAAAGCAGTAGTTTCTTTATTTGATTGTCCAGAAAAACGTCATCAAATGGAACATGAAACATTGCAAATTATTGAAGATAATCGTGGTGCATCACGTAAATCTGCTGTGATTTTACATCAACTTTTAGATGAATATGAAAAGATAAATCCTATACAAGTTCGTTCTACAGAAAAAATAGAAAATCTCCAGACATATTTATATAAATTAGTTCATGATGAAAAAGAAAAAAGTATTCCAGCAAAATTATTTTTAGGAATATTATATGGTTTTTCGGTAATTTATCGTGGACTTGTAAATTTTCAATTGAATTTATATAAATGGGGTATATCAAAACAAGTAAAATTAGATTGTTTTGTAATTAGTATTGGTAATATTACAGTTGGTGGTACAGGTAAAACGCCTACAGCTAAATTATTAGCTAGATATATTCGTGATTTAGGATATAAGGTAGCTATTTTAAATCGTGGTTATCGTGCAAAATGGAAAGGTGAAGTAGGGATTGTTTCTGATGGTAAACAAGTATTTATGTCTGCTGATCAAGCAGGTGATGAAGCTTATTTATTAGCAAGAAGTTTGCCTGATATACCGGTACTTATAGGTACAGATAGAACAATTACAGGAAAGTATGCTACAGATAATTTTAATGTAGATGTAGTAATATTAGACGATGGCTATCAGCATTGGCAATTAAAACGAGATTTAAATATTTTACTTGTAGATGCGATAAATATTTTTGGCAATGGTCATATGTTACCAAGAGGAACACTTCGTGAGCCATTAAATCATTTAAATCGAGCTGATGTATGTTTGTTGACTAAAGTAGATCAAGCAAGTAAATCTGCGTGTAAAGAGATTACAAGTACTTTGAATAAATATAATGATCATGCTTTAGTTGTAGAAAGCACACATAAGCCTTTAGGATTTATTGAAATTGGTAATTTGTTTAGTCATGAAAGTAATAAAATTTTATCTGTAGATATGATGAAAGGTCATAAAATAATTGCGATGTCAGCAATTGGTAATCCAGCTTCATTTGAACAGACTTTAAATGATATTGGAGCAATTATTACAGAAAGTTTACGTTTCCCAGATCATCATGATTATACAGAAGAAGAAATAAAAGATGTAATGATACAAGCTGAAGAACAAGGGGCTGAAGCTATTATTATTACAGATAAAGATGCGGTAAAAATTCCTGAAACTTTATTAAATAAAAAACGTCCTATACCGATTTATATTATTAGTATAGAGGTAACATTTATTAATCAATCACAAGCATTATTTGAATACTTGCAGGAAAAATTACCTAAGATAAAAGGAGAGGCAAAATGAAGATTATTTGTGTAATACCAGCCCGTTATGCTTCCACAAGACTTCCAGGTAAACCACTTGCTGATATAGCAGGAAAACCAATGATTGTACGTGTATATGAACGTGTATTAGGTGCAAAAAAACCAAGTGAAGTAATTGCAGCTGTAGATGATGAGCGTGTATATAATGCTGTGATAAATGCTGGTGGAAAAGCAATCATGACAGATAAAAATCATTCAACAGGTACAGATAGATTAGCAGAGGTAGCTAAAAAATGTGAAGATGCTGATGTAATTATTAATGTACAAGGTGATGAACCATTAATCGACCCACAAATCATAGATGATTTAGCGCAAGTATTTTTAGATGACGAAAATTTAAAAATGGCTACGGTAAAAACTCCAATGAAAGAAGAAGAAAAAGAAAAACCCGGCAATGTAAAAGTTATTACTGACAAAAATGATTTTGCATTATATTTTTCCCGTTCTTTGATTCCATATCCGCGTGAAAATACAGGCGTTACTGTATATAAACATATTGGTATTTATGGTTATCGTAGAGATTTCTTATTGCAGTATGCGCAAATGGAACCAACTCCATTAGAACAAACTGAATCTTTAGAGCAACTTCGTGCTTTAGAAAATGGTTATAAAATAAAAGTAATTACTACAGATAAACATTTTGTAGGTGTTGATACTAAAGAAGATTTATTAGAAGTTAATAAAATTTATCAAGCAAAACAATTATAATTTATAATATAGGTAGTAAAATGTAGTAAATAAATAGATTGGAAGTGTTGAAATGAATACAGTAAAAATTGGTAATTTTGAAATTGGTGCAGGAAATCCGCTTGTATTATTAGCAGGTCCTTGCGTATTAGAGTCGTATGAACGTTCCTTATATATTGGTAAAACAATTAAGGAAATTACTTCTCGTTTAGGAATACCATATGTATTTAAAGCTTCTTTTGATAAAGCAAATCGTTCTTCTTATAATGGTTATCGTGGCCCAGGTCTTGAAAAAGGATTACAGTGGTTACAAAGTATTAAAGATGAATTGAATGTGCCAATTGTTACAGATATTCATAATGAAACTCAAGTAGAACCAGCCTCTAAAGTGGTAGATATTTTACAGATTCCAGCATTTTTAAGTCGTCAAACAGATCTTTTATATACAGCAGCAAAATCTGGCTGTGTAGTAAATGTAAAAAAAGGTCAATTTTTAGCACCAGCAGATATGAAAAATGTAGTAAAAAAATTAGAAGAAGCAGGCTCAGATAAAATTTTACTTACTGAACGTGGTGCAAGTTTTGGTTATAATAACTTAGTTGTAGATATGCGTTCTTTCCCAATTATGCGTTCTACAGGTTATCCAGTAATTTTTGATGCAACTCATAGTGTACAATTACCAGGTGGAGCTGGAACAAAATCAGCAGGTAATCGTGAATATGTAGAATTTTTAGCACGTGGTGCAGCAGGTGTAGGTGTAGATGGTTTCTTTATGGAAGTTCATGATAATCCAGAAGAAGCTCTTTGTGATGGCCCAAATATGGTTTATTTGGATAAATTAGAAGATTTATTAAAAGATTTAATCGCTATAAACGAAATAACTAAACGAAAAATTAATAAATAAATTGATTAATCGCTAAAAGTTTTAATGTTAATTTGAGAGGGTAAACATCATGATAAAAGAAAAAGCAATAGAAACACTTCAAATTGAAGCTGATGCAGTAAAAAAATTAATCGGTCATATAGACGATGAATTTGAAACTACTATTAAAACCATTTTGGCATGTAATGGTCGTGTAATTGTAACTGGTATGGGTAAATCTGGTCATGTAGGAAGAAAAATAGCAGCAAGTTTAGCAAGTACAGGAACACCTGCATTTTTCATGCATCCAGCAGAAGCTTTTCATGGTGATTTAGGTATGGTTACAGCAAATGATATTGTGCTTGCCATTTCTAATAGTGGAGAATCTAATGAAATTGTAAATATTTTGCCAATCATAAAAAGAATTGGGGCAAAAATTATTGCAATGAGCGGTAGACGTGAATCTACTTTAGGCAAAAATGCAGATTATTATATTGATATAAGTGTAGAAAGAGAAGCTTGTCCACTTGGTCTTGCACCAACAGCAAGTACAACAGCAACTCTTGCTATGGGTGATGCAATGACTATTGCATTATTATCTTCTAGAAACTTTACAGCACAAGATTTTGCGGTATTCCATCCAGGTGGAGCACTTGGTAGAAGATTATTATTAAAAGTAGAAAATGTAATGCATTGTGGTGAAGATAATCCAGTAATATCTGTACACAAAACAGCAAAAGAAGCATTATTCTTAATGACAGCTAAAGGTTTAGGTGCAACATCTGTAGTTGATGAAAATGGTAAATTTATAGGTCTTGTTACAGATGGGGATATTCGTCGTATGCTTGCTCGTGGTGCAGAATTTTTAAATGAACCAATTGAAGATTTAATGACTAAAAATCCAGTAGTCATCACTAAAGATAAAATGGCAGCTGAAGCACTTAGTATCATGGAAAAACATCAACCCAAACCAATAACAGTTCTTCCAGTAATTGATGAAGTGAAAAATGAACCAATTGGTATCGTTCATCTTACTGATTTACTTCGTCAGGGGGTTGTTTAATGCATTATACACAAGAAGCATTAACTAAAGCTAAACAAATAAAATTATTAATTTTAGATGTAGATGGCGTATTGACTGATGGCTCAATAGCTGTTGGTGATAATGGAGAACTATTTAAAACTTTTAATGTAAGAGATGGGCTAGGTATAACACTAGCCCAAAAATATGGTATAAAAACAGCGATAATAACAGGTAGAGAATCCAAAATGTTAGCTTATCGTGCTAAAGAATTAAAAATAAGTTCGTTTTATCAAAATAAAAAAGATAAAATACCTGCATATAAAGAATTATTAGCTAAATATGAGCTTAGACCAGAAGAAGTAGCATATATTGGTGATGATTTATTTGATTTAGCAGTTATGAAAAGTGTAGGCTTTCCAGCGACAGTAGCTGATGCGACTGAAGAGGCAAAAAGCATATCTATTTTGATAAGTGATTTTGCTGGTGGAAAAGGTGCAGTAAGACAAATTATAGAATTTATTTTAAAAGCACAAGGAAAATGGCAAACAATTTTGGATAATTATTTATCTGTAGATGGAATATCTAAAAAAGAAGAAAATATTTCACAATAAAATTAGAGTTTATTTGTGTGCATTAGAGGAATGGGAATGAAATATAAATTATTAAAATATTTTAGTGCATTTTTATGTTGCTTATCACATAAAAATTTGCTTAAATTAGGACATATATTAGGTATATTATATTTTCATTTAATAGCTAAAGAACGCAATCGTGCAGTAAAAAGAATGATGAAATCTTTTAATATTGACGAAGAAAAAGCAAAAGCAATTGTAAAAGATTCATTTATTAATCTTAGCCAAAATGTTTTAGAAATTTTATATATGCCGAGACTAAAAAAAGATGACTTTAAATATATAAAATTTGAAGGCTTAGATATTTTAAAACGTGAATATGCTAAAAATAGAGGCGTAGTAATTTTAACTGCACATATTGGTACATGGGAATGGTTAGCTGCAGGTCTTGTAAAAGCAGGTCTTTCAGTTACAGCTTTGGCTAAACCTCAGCCAGATTCTCAGTATACAAAGTTATTAGATGAATATAGAGCACAAGTAGGTGTGGAAATTTTTGCACGTGGTGCAGCCTCAGAATTATTAGCAGCCTCAAGAGCATTGAAAAAAGGTCGTATTTTAGGATTTTTAGCAGACCAAGATGCTGGCCCAGGTGGAGCATTTATTGAATTTTTAGGTGAAGTATGTTCAACGCCAATGGGACCTGCTGTATTTGCAAGAAAATTCATGTCTCCAGTTGTACCAGCATTTATTATTCGTCAAAGTGATGGTACACATAAAATAGAAATTTTTGAGCCAATCGTATATAATGATACTGGAGATACTAATGCTGATTTATACGATTTTACAAAACGTATGACAAAAGTTATTGAAGATGTGATTATAGCTCATCCAACTCAATGGATTTGGTTCCAAAAAAGATGGAATACACGTCCGGATCAGCAAAAGACAAAACATCATACAGTAAAAACTAAGGTGGTCAATAATGACTAAAGTAGCTGTAAATAAAAGAAATATTATAATTTTAGTATTAACATTAGCTGTAGTTGCTTTAATTTATTGGGCTTATGCTAGTAGACCCAATGCTGAAGAAAAATTAAAAGCAGATCAAGCGAAAGTTATGGTATATCATAACAATACTTTAAAAGAAGAAGTAAATGGTAAATTGCTTTGGGAATGTTTTGCCGAAACAATGACTGTAAATCAAGATACGCAAGCCGTTACAATGGAAAATGTAAAAGGCACTTTTTATCGTGAAGATGGTACGAAAATAGAGCTTATAGCTCCAAAAGCAGCGTATGATCAAGAGGCTAGAAATATTGAGCTTGAAGATGGTGTTGAGGCAAAATCAAATGATGAACTGAAATTCAAGACAGACAAAGTAATTTGGGATGGTAATCAGGGAATTTTGACTTGCATAGGTAATGTAAACATAGAAAAGCCAGGATTACGTGCAACAAGTGATAAAGCTGAAAGTAAAGATGCTTTTACAAATTTTAAATTAATCGGTAATGCCCATATAATAAAAGGGGATAATCAATAAATGAAAAAATATAATAATTTTAAAATAATGATGGCTGTTTCAGCCTTGAGTTTTTCTATTTTTAATACTGTTATAGCTGCAGATTTACCAACAGAATTACGTGCAGATACTATTGAATATAATGTACAAACAGATATGGCTATTGCTAGTGGCAAAGTAACTGTTAATCGTGATGGTGGCGTATTGACAGGAAATGAAGCTACGTATAATTTCAAAACGCAAGAAGTAGCAATTAAAGGTGGCGTAACAGCTAATAAAGATGATATGAATTTAAAAGCTGAAAGTCTAACATCAAGTGCTACTAAAGAGGTAGTGGCAAAAGGTAGTGTTGTATTAGTAAAAGCAGATAATACTTTAACAGGTGAAGAAATACATTATAATCAAAATACTAATGATATAGCTATGCCGTTAGGTGGGCACGCAGTAGGTCCAGAAGCTGAAATTAGTGCAGATGTATTATCTGGAAATATAACAACAAATCAATATACAGCTAATGGTAATGTATATTTAAATAGCAAAACAAATGATGTACAATCAACAAGTGATAGTGCAAATTACACTGGTACAGGTGAAGATTTTAATTTTGTAGCTACAGGTAATGTAAATATAAAAAGTCCATCAAGAAATATCGTAACAAATAGTGATAATGCAACTTATAATAGTGCAGAAAATGGTAAATTAGTACTTACAGGTAATGCAGTAGCTACTCAAAATAATAATATTGTTAGAGGTAATACTTTAACTGTATATTTAGGTGACAATGTAAATATTCAATAAAAGATAATGATTAGAAAAGAAATGAGTGACACGCTTGCATATTGAAGTAAAAAATCTTGTTAAAGAGTACAAAGGAACACCAGCGGTAAAAGATGTTTCCTTGAGTGTAAAAAAAGGTGAGATAGTCGGTCTTTTGGGACCAAATGGTGCAGGTAAAACTACTACATTTTATATGATAGTAGGTATTGAAAAACCAACCAAAGGAAAAGTATTTATCTCAGATATAGAGATAACAAATTTACCTATTAATAAACGTGCTGAACTTGGTATAAGTTATTTGGCACAGGAAGCATCTATTTTTCGTAAGTTAACAGTAGAAGATAATTTAAGAGCTATTTTACAAACAAGAAATTTATCGGTGGCAGAGCAAGATAAAAAAATAAATGATCTTTTAGAAGAATTTAATATTACTCATATAAGAACTCGTTTAGGTATGCAGCTTTCTGGTGGGGAACGTAGACGTGTAGAAATTGCTAGAGGACTTGCTCTAGAGCCTCATTTCATGTTATTAGATGAACCATTTGCCGGAATTGACCCACTTGCTGTAGCTGATATTCAAGGGATTATTAGTTATTTAAAAGAGCGCGGTATGGGGATTTTAATAACAGATCATAATGTTCGTGAGACTTTACAAATTGTAGATAGAGCTTATATCATGAATAGTGGTCAAATTTTATTAGAAGGCGATAGTGATACTATTGCTAATAGTGAATTAGCTCGTAAATTTTATTTAGGCGAAGACTTTAGATTATAGGAGAGAATGAATAGATGCGTATTTTAGATAAGTATATATTAAAAGAAACTGCTATGACCTTTATCTTTGGCATCTGTGCATTTTCAGCTGTATTTTTAGGGTCAGGAACTTTATTACGTATTGCGCAATACATTACACAATATGGAGCATCTTTTTCAGCTATAGTACGATTGATTATTTATAGCTTGCCAGGTATTATTGTGTGGACATTCCCAATGTCAATGTTACTTGCAGCATTATTAACATTTGGTAGATTATCTGGAAATAGTGAAATTATTGCAATGAAAGCTTGTGGTATAAGCTTTAAACGTTTGATTACTCCAGTCATTGCATTTTCCTTTGGAATTAGTTTATTTTCTATAGGTTTTAATGAATATGTAGTACCAGCATCTAATCAAGCTTATGCTGATTTAGTTCGTTATGAAATTCAAGGGAATACTTCTCCAGCGTCTCAAGAACATATCATTATTAAACAAATTCAAGATGGAAATATTCAAAGATTAGTTTATGCACGTAAATATGATGCAGAAACAGGAAATTTGGATAATTTATCAATTCAAGAATTTGATAAAGGGCAAATGGTACGTGTAGAAAATGCAGAATATGCAAAATGGAATGCTGATGAATGGACTATGTATAATGGTGTAGTATATGATTTATCTAAACCAAATACAGAACGAATGATGAAGTTTGATTCACAGGTATTACCAATAGGACAAAATCCAAAACAAATCATAAAAAGTCAGAAAAAACCTGATGAAATGAGCATCCGTGAACTTCGTGAACAAATAAACATCATGAAATCTCAATATGTAGATACTCGTAAATTAGAAACAGAATTGTATCAGCGTTTTACAATACCGATGGCAAGTTTGATGTTTGCTTTGATTGGTGCGCCATTAGGAATTCAACCAAATAGAAGTTCTTCTTCTATTGGTTTTGGTATTAGTATTATTATAATTTTTATTTACTATACATTAATGACTTTAGCAGGAGCAATTGGACAAAGCTCATTCATTCCACCAGTATTGGCGGTATGGTTACCAAATGTCGTAACATTGCTTGCGGGTATCTACTTGATTCGTAAAGAATCGAAATAAATAAATTCAAAATGAAAAGTAGGTGGTAAAACCGTGTATGGCATTATGCTAATAGTAGTACTAGTTTTGACCGGTGGTGTAATCGCTTTCATTGGCGACCGCCTAGGAAGTAAAGTCGGTAAGAAAAAATTATCATTATTTGGTATGAGACCGAAACATACTTCTATTTTGGTAACAATTATTACGGGAATCTTGATAACTACGGTAACTTTTGGCATTTTAGCAGTAGTTTCTAAAGATGTTAGAACAGCTCTTTTTGGTATGGATAAATTAAAAACAGAATTAAATTCTAAACAGCATTTATTAGAAGAAACATCTGTGGCTTTAAATAGTGCAGAAAATGATTTATTAACAACAAAAAAAGAATATGCAAAATCTAAAGAAGAATTAGAAGCGACACAAGATGATTTAAAAGAGGTAGAAGCATCAGCTAAAAAATTAAAGCAAGAACAAATTTTATTACAAAATAAAAATCAGGAATTGTGGTCAAATAATCAATCTTTATTGGCAAGTAATGATAGTTTACAAATTAGTAATCAAAAGTTAAGAGAAAACAATGCTGATTTGGAAAAAACAAATAGTGATTTACAACAAGGTATTGAAGATATGCGAGAAAAACCAATCGTATATCGTGTAGGTGAATTATTAGCTAGTGGTATTGTGAAAAAGACAGATGACCCACAGAAAATTCAAAGTGATTTGGGCGAAATAATGGCTCTTGCGAATAGTAAAGTAATTGATAGATTGGGAAAAGAAGGCGCTAAAGATGGCGTTTGGATTTATCCAACAGAATATCAGGAAGCTATTGAGAAATTAAAACAAGCTAAAGGCGATATGGTTGTTCGCTTGATAGTAGCTGCAAATTTAGTAAAAGGCGACCCTGTTTTGACTGATTTAGAATTACATCCAAATAGAACAATTTATCAAAAAGATGAGCTTATTTATCAAAAAATTTATAATGTGCCAATTGATGGAAGTAATAGTGAATTATTAATTAGTGATTTCTTGCGTAACGTAAATGCCACTGCTGTAAATAATGGTATATTGCCAAATCCATTAACAGGTACAGTTGGTTTAATAAATGGAGCTCAATTATATACTATTGAAAAAGATTTAGCTGAAAATAAAGGAAAAGATGTATTAATTAGTGCATTTGCAGTAGATAATACGGAAGTTTTAGGCCCTTTACGTTTAAATATTTATTTAAAACAAATAATAAATGAAGATAGTAATGAGAGATGATTTATGAACGATAAGTTTTTAGCCATTGACCCAGGCAGGGAAAAGACGGGAATAGCTATATTTAATCTAAAAGGCGAAATATTAGAACATGAGATAATTGATTCTAAAAAATTGATTTTGAAATTACAAGCTTTTTTAGAAAAATATACTGTGGATTTAATCGTTATGGGTAATGGTACTAGTAGTAAATCTAAATATAATTTAATAAAATTAAATTTTGCTAATGTAAAATTAAAAACTATCAATGAATATCGTACAACAGATGAAGCACGTAAATTGTATTTTAAAGAAAATCCACCAAAAGGTTGGAAACGATTGATTCCACTTGGAATGCAAGTGCCTCCTGTGCCTGTTGATGATTATGCGGCGATAGCTATTGGTAAAAAATATTTAAATGAATTAAATTTGAATAAATAATAAAAAGGCAAGAAAAAAGTAAGCGTTTAGACTTAAATTTTTTCTTGCCTTTTATTTTGGGTAAAATAGATTTTTTTATAAAATGAAATGAATTATTCATTAATTAAAATATGAGCTTTATTCAATTCAGCTTTAATTAATTCTAATGTTTCTAAATTAGGAATTTCAATAGTGTGGTAATGAATGCCATGTGTGATACTCATTAACGCAGAAGCGTTTGTTTGTGCTTTTTTTTGTAAAAATAGATTAATATCGCGACGATTATTAATAAATAAATTTACTTTGATTTCACCATAAACAGGGTGGTCAATAATGACGTCACGTAATTTTCCACCATTATCAATAATGATTTCTAATTCCTGTTGTAAATTCAAGTCATCATGTTGGCAACAAATAGTTGCAATTTTTTCTTCTATGATGTTTTTGTGAGGTAAGAGATAACCTCTAGGTGTAGCGTAAATATCATGTCCAGCAGTGCGTAAAATAGTGATATCGCCAACAATTATTTGACGACTAACATGAAATATAGAGGACAGTTCTGAGCCGGTAAGTGGCCCTTGAGCTTGTTTTAAAGTTTGTAAAATTTGCTTACGACGTTCTTCAGTATTCATAAAAAATCACTTTCTTAAATTTATTTGATTAAATCACAAACAGTAGCATTTACGGCTTTGATTAAATCATTAGGATTTATTAAAATTTGCTCACCGCGGATACCAGCACTAATGGCTATTTTTTCCCAAGATAAAGCAGTTTCATCAAGAAATACAGGATATTCTTTTTTTGCACCTAGAGGAGAACAACCACCACGGATATAGCCTGTTAAAGGCTGGAGTTCTTTTAAATGAATCATTTCTACTTTTTTAAACTTAGCGGCATGAGCTAATTTTTTTAAGTGTAATTCATCATCGCCAGGAATACAAGCCATAATGATGTCATTTTTATCACTGCGAGCAACTAATGTTTTAAATACCATTTTTATATCCATGTTTACTTCTTTAGCTACATGAATAGCACTTAAATCATTGGGATCTACTTTATATTCTTTTAATTCATATTGTATTTTTAAGCGGTCAAGAATACGAGCTGCATTTGTTTTTTTCATAAAAAAACCTCCAAAATAGCTAAATATATGCTATTATTATAGCATTTTAATAACTTTTTTAAAATATTTTATATTTTTTTCAAAAAAAGTGTTGACATTTATTTGAATTCGGGGTATTATATAGAAGCTGGCTCACGGAGACAGCACAAAAGAGAAATGTTCTTTGAAAACTAAACAATGCACAGATATGTTTTCTAACATAGACG
>CAUWIH010000015.1:0-40351 GCA_963558795.1 uncultured Megamonas sp.
TGATGACAGCAAGGACAAAAATGAGGTTTACGAGGTAATTGAATAGTAACAGAAGAATCGGAGAAATTTATAATAGAAACATCTTTTAAATTTAATAAAATTTGTATATAATTAGAGTGAAGCATAAAACCATTCCTTTCTAAGATATTGTTGTGGTGACTATATTTTAACCGAAAAGAATGTATTTGTGCTTCTTTTTTTGTAAAAAAATAAATGTTGAAGCAAGAGAATTTTCTCTTACCCCAACATTTATTATAGAACCTTTTTTATTTAACACACATTATCTATATCATCTTGACATACTTAATTACTATGTTCTAAACTTTAAATTGGATTGAAAGTCACAAAAATTCTGTAATTAAGGTGATTATTTATGTATTCTAATGATATTTATGGAAAATTTAAACCCATACTAAATCTTGTTTTGAATGATTTAATCCAACAAATCGAAGAATTTAATATAAAATCTCTTGATAATACTAATGAACGAGCCTATGAACATTTAATTTCTCGTATCAAAACTCCCGAAAGTATGATTGAAAAATGTCAACGTAAAAATTTACCAGTTACTACTTATTCTGCCTTACATGACATTTATGATGCTATTGGTATTCGTATTATCTGTCGATTCATCAATGATATTTATACCAATTTAAACTATCTAAAAAACTTACCCAATGTAAAAATTATTCAAGAAAAAAATTATATTCAAAATGTAAAACCCAATGGCTATCGTAGTTATCATGTAATTATTGAAATAAACATGCCTTATGAAGATGTTTCTGGAAATAATCCTGGAAAATTTTACGCTGAAATCCAACTTCGCACTATTGCTATGGATTCTTGGGCGAGTTTAGAACATGAGATGAAATACAAACATAATATAAAAAATCCAGAATTAATTGTAAAAGAATTGAAACGTTGTGCTGATGAACTTGCCGCTTGCGATATATCCATGCAAACAATTCGCAACTTAATCAATGCCGAAAATTCTATTTAAAAAAACTACCACAATTTAGTATACAAATAAGGTGATTTTATGAAAATTTTATTAGCTGAAGATGAAAAAGATATGTCTAGTGCACTTAGTGCCATACTTACCCATTCAGGTTATAGCGTGGACTGTGTTTATGATGGAATTAGTGCCGTTGATTATGCTACAAACAACCCTTATGATTGTTTAATTTTCGACATTATGATGCCCAAAATGACGGGGATTGAGGCTTTAAAAATTATTCGTAAACAAGGAGATTTTACTCCTGTAATTATTCTTACTGCCAAATCTGAAATAGATGACCGTATCTCTGGTCTTGATGCTGGTGCTGACGATTATTTGATGAAACCTTTTTCTATGGGCGAATTATTAGCTCGCATTCGTTCAGTTACTCGTAGACATACACAGTTTACACCGTCATTACTTTCTGCCGGCTCTGTAACTTTAAATGTAGAAGAACAAACTTTATCTTGTAAAAATTCTATTAGTTTAAATCACAAAGAAACTAAATTAATGAAATTATTTATGCTCAATATAGGAAAAATTTTAAATACCGAACATATACTTTCTCATGTTTGGCCTGATGAAAATAATACTGACGCCAATATTGTTTGGATTTACATTTCTTATCTTCGTGAAAAACTCACTGCCATCAATGCAGATATTAAAATTATCGGTGAAAAAAATCAAGATTATCATTTATCAATTACCCATTAACTTTTCATAAATAATAAAGCATAGAATTGAAATCTGGTGTTACTTATGAATATCATAAAAAAATTACGTAGAAAATTTATCTTATTATCTACTGCCACTATTATTCTTATTGTAGTAGGTGCATTGAGCCTTATAACTATCAATGTATATATGCGTATAAATACACAAATAGATACTTTTTTAGCATATATTTCACAAAATAGTGGTCAATTGCCTAATCAAAAAATTCCACCAATCAATACATGGCTTGATGAAACAGATTGGACTGATGATACACCCGAATTTCCTTACCAAATTCGATTTTTTAGTGTAGTTTTAGACGATACTGGTTATGTACAAGATGTTAATTTAAAAAATATAGCATCTTTTTCCGAATATGAAGCTGTCGAATATGCTCAACGTGCTCTAGACACTAATACGGATAAAGGCTTTTTCAAAAAAGACCGCGCCAGCTACGCTTACAAAATCACTCATCCATCTAATAATACTACTTTAATTGTTATCATGGACTGTACGCGTGATATGGCGCTTGTACAGGATTTTATCCGTGATGCCATTGCTCTTGGAATCGGTTGTATTTTATTATATATTTTATTTTTGATTATCCTTAGCAATCAAGCTATAAAACCATTTGTTCGTAATATCGAAAATCAAAAACGTTTCATTACTAATGCAGGCCATGAATTAAAAACACCACTTGCCATTATTTCAGCAAATACTGAAGCTATTGAACTTATTAATGGTAAAAATCAGTGGACAGAAAATATCTTAAAACAAATTCGTCGCTCTTCTACATTAATTAATGAATTAGTTATGTTATCCAAAATGAGTGAAGGCTCTTCCAATCAGATAAATTTCATGCCTGTTAATTTTTCTGAAACAGTAATGGAGGTTGCTAATTCTTTTCAAGAAATGGCCAGAGATCAAGATAAATTCCTTATTTGCCAAATTCGACCAGATGTTACTATAAAATCAGAGGCAAAATGTCTTTATGAATTAGCTAATATTCTCATTGATAATGCTATAAAATATTGTGATGATAATGGTATTATCAATATAAAACTTACCCAAACGAAAAAACATGCCCTTTTATCTATCAGTAATGATTATATAGAAGGACAAAATATCGATTATTCCCGTTTCTTTGAAAGATTTTATCGTGAAGATACTTCCCATAATAGTGAAAAAATGGGCTACGGTATCGGACTTTCTATCGCTGAAGAACTCACTAAAATCTTAAAAGGTACAATTAAAGTTTCTTATCATAAAAAGAAAATTACTTTTTCCGTAAAATTTACTAAATAAAAAAACTTTTAAATTTGATATTTATCTAAAAGCCTGACATCATAATCCTCGTTTTTTTATAAAAAAAATACCGTGAAGCTGCAACTTCACGGTATTTTTTGTCCTAAATGGAATTATGTTTAATATTATCTTTTATATTCTTATTATATCATAAAAATATATATTTTCAAATTAACGGATAGTTTTTATAGCAAAGATACTTCTTCTTTATCACATTTCTTATTATCAACTTTTGTTTCGCATACTTCACAAAAATTAGCACTCTTTTTATGAGGTTTCACAATTAATACAAACTTTCTCCGCTAGTTAAAACTCCTTTTTATACATATTTATTAATATAAATGTAATAATTTCATTTTTACAATTCGTTTCACAGACTCATCTATACGTTCTTGACTTATTTCACCTGCTTTTACTGCATCTAAAATTCCCATGTAAATATCTTGCTCATGTTCATATTCATGACAAATCAATACTATATCTGCACCTGCTTTTACTGCATTTACGCCAATACTTCTAAAATCATTATGATTTGCTACTGCACCCATTTCCATATCATCAGTAATAATGATTCCTTTATATCCTAATTCATTACGTAATAAATCAGTCATAATATTTTTAGATAAACTTGCTGGATTTTTCTCATCTAATTCAGGATATATTAAATGTGATACCAAAATAAAATAATTATCTGGATTTGATTCTTTTATCAAAGTAGCAAATGGCGCTATATCTTCATTTAACAATGTTTCTTTAGAAGCATTGATACTAGAACTTTCAATATGTGAATCTACTTTCCCTTTACCTATACCTGGAAAATGTTTCAAACTATAAATTATATTTTGCTCTTGATAACCACTAACTGCTGCACGTACAAAGTTTATTACTGTATTAGTATCTTTACTATATGAACGAGTATCATTTGAACCCACATCTGCTACTGGAGCAAAATTTACATTTATCCCCATATTTTTTAATTCTTTAGCTGTACTACTTGCCCATTGTTTTGCTTTTTCTGGATCATTTGACTCACCAATTTTTTGCTGTGATGGTGGTGGTGTTAAAGCATTCTCCATTCTTGTGACTTCTCCACCTTCTTCATCTATCCCAATAAACAATGGTACTTTTTCATCTGATTTTGTTTGTATATCTGAGGTTAATTTTTTCACCTGTTCTATCGATTGCATATTTCTATCAAATAAAATTACACCACCAAAATGAAATTGATGTAACATATACAAACTATCATCATTTACTTCTGTACCTTGAATTCCAATCATCACCATTTGTCCAATTTTTTCTGTTTGAGTCATTGAATTTACAATTTTATCTACTTTTTCATCAATGGTCAACTCTTGTTGAACAATAGGTTTCTCTGCTTGTTCTTTGTTTTCTTCTTGTTTACTGTAAAAATATTTATATGCCAAACCTACTAATATTAGTATAATTCCTACCACCACTATACTAATTATTTTTTTGCGCATAAATATTTACCCCTTTTTATTTACTTTATTATTTTTCAATACGCTCAGATTGTTTTTTTGCTGACATATTTATAATATGCCAATTACCTGTTTTTTTGCTTAACAATGCTGTACAATCAAATATTTGTATTTTTACACCACGCTGATAAGTATCACGAGCTGTCAATATATATGCCACTTCTATTTCATATTCATTACTAGAAATTACTTTTACATTTGAAATTTTATCCGATATCGTTGTTTGATATCCAGAAGCATATTCGTCTAAAGTTCCCATATGCTTTTTCATATCTTCCGAAAAATATTCATATGCATCTCTCATATCATGTCTACTAATAGCTGCATAATATCCTTCTAATGCTTCTACTGCTTCATTTTTTACATAATTTTTATTATTTTCTTGAGTAACAATACGAACACTTATATATTCTATATCTTTTGTTATGCTATTTACAGCAAAACGAAGTAATCCTGGTTCATTATCAATAGAATAAAATTCATATTCATATAAAATTAAATTACCATCATTCATTTTATAATCTGGTTTACCATATTCATTAATCATACTTTGATAATCAGAACCTGTATGAATACCTGTTTTAGTTCTTACTTTACTATCATCAGATACCAATGCTACTATTATTCCATCTTCAATTGTTACTTCTATATCTGAATATTTATAAACCATATATTTACCATTAGGTTTTTTAGTATAATCTCTACCTAAAACATTTTTCATATCCGATATACTATCACCTAAATCTAAACCATCTAATGATAAATTGGAACGTGCTAATTTATCTGTATTTTGATTAAAATCGTCATCTTTATCATCATATAAAGTAAATTCATTTGCAATTTCATCCATATTTCCTGGCGATGTTTCTTTTTCTGCGGTTATTAATTTATAGCTTCCTCCCAATATTAACAATACAAAACATACTATAACTATTTTAAACATAAATTTTTTATAATTATTATTTTTTTCTACTGGTAATGGTACCAATTTTATATTATTAACTTCTTCATTTAAATGTTCATGCCCACAGGTTGTACATTCTTTTTCATTGTTTTTAGTTCCACAAACAGGACAAATCCAATTATTATTATCTGATATTTTTTTGTTACTCATAAAATATTCCTCATCTTATACTAATATACTTTACTTGCATCAAATGGTTCCATTTGATACTCTGAAACATGCGTTAATGGATCAGAATATTGCATTATGTCATCATAATTTCCTGAAAAAGATAAATAATCTTCACCACCATAAACATTTGCCATAGACATTCCAGCTTGTTGCATATCAGCATTATATATCTCTACACCAGCTTCAGCATTAGGTATAGTCATACGCTCTAAATTATTATCTTCGCCATATATGTCTTTCCCACCAAATACATTCTCTTGCGTATGTTGTACTAATTTCCCATTTACAAAAGTATCTGTTCCACCATCTACATTAGCATTTTTTATAATAAAATTTCCCTTATCAAAGTTTGTATTGATCGTATTTTCGTCTATTGGTTGCACATGTTCTGTAACTAATCCATTATGAAAAATATCCGTCCCACCGTCTACGCCTGGAGTAGATGTATAATATTCATTTCCATAATTCGCATCAAAATCATCAAAAATACTCATTTTAAATTCTCCTTTATTGTCTCAATTTCTAATAAACTATGTTCTATTTTATTTATTTCTAATTGAGTCTGTTCTTCTTTCGCTCTTTTCTTTTCTATTTGTGTATTTATATCATTTTTCATGTTTAATAAAATTTGACTATACGTATATTCAGTATTTGTACATATCATTTCACAACGATTATCTACATATTTACAAATTTCTTTATTTAATTCCAATATAGTTTTATTTATTTGTGCTTTTATTTCTGGTATTAATTGTTCTTTAGCTTCATTTAACTTACTTTTTAACATTTGTTTACGTAAAAAAGGTAATGCTGCAAAACCAACTAACGGTAAAACCACCCCACCAAATACAGCCATTATTCCTACACTACCTGCGGCTGCTATAGCACCACTTTTCCAAGTAACATCTGATATATCATTTGCTTCAATATTCAAAACTACTTTTTTAGATTTTAATTCTGTTCCTGCTTGTGTATACATACGTATTCGTTGATTAAAATAATAACTCATACCATGAGCTAGTTCTCTTTCTAATTGTTTTATTAATAAATCAATTCTTGGTTCATATAAACCAACCCAACTTTCTAAACTTTTTTGAATTCGTTTCGTTACATTTTTTTCAACAAACTCTTTAAAATCTTCACTTCTATATGTTTCTATCATATCAACAATATCATCTTCTAATTTTGTTTGAAAAGATTTCAAAGATTTATACGTCATGCTATAAATTTTTTGTTTAGATTTATCAATATATCCATTTATATTTTTTTTATTTTGCTCTTTTTCGGCAATCAAATTATTTAAATTGCTCATTATTGCTTCTAATTCATTAATAGAAGCTGTCTTTATACTTTGAGTATTAATCAATTCACGTTCTAAACTACCAATAATGTTATACAAAGTATATTTATAATTTCTTATCTTATCTTGTTCGATGTCTCCATGAAAAATCATATCTTTTACTTTTTCATGAACAATCTCTATATTAAATTCTTCAATCAATCTATTATTATTAGTTTCAATACCCTGTAATGCCTGTCTGGCAGAAACGGGATATACTTTTATATTAGCGTTTTTTGCACCAAAAAATTTATCTAATTTACATTGTACATCTTCTAATAAATCGTCTTCTTCTTCCTCATCAACACAATCATATTTATTCAATAAAAATAATATATTTGTTACACCTAAAGGCAATATTTTATTATTAATAAAATCTACTTCTGTTTTCTTCAACGGAGAATTGGCATCTAATAGAAAAATCACCGCATTTGCTGTTGGTAAAAATCTATAGGTAACATCACATCGTTGTTCATCCATATCCGAAACACCCGGTGTATCTACAAGTACAATACGATTTTCTAATAAATCTAAAGGATATCCTAGTTTTAAATATTTTATTTTATCTACCAAATTATTCTCTTTTTGTGCTGAAAAATTGGCTAGATATTCATAAGATACTTGACCTTCTACTTCATTACCATCATTATATACAACTTTTAATACAGGTTTTTCATTATACATAATAGCATTTATCGTTGCAGTTTCTGGTAATACATCCATTGGTAAAATAGCTTTTTTTAATAAAGCATTTATAAATGTAGATTTTCCTCGTTTAAATTCTCCTAATACTAAAATTGTATAAAAATCTCTTTTTATATCTGAATTTAAATTTTGCAAAGCATCATATATTCTTTTATTATTCTTTACATAATCTTTAGCTAATAAATTTATAATACTATTTTTTATCTGTTGTTTTTCTTGTTCAAAATCCATGAATTGCACTCCTTAAAGTTTCAATGTATTCAATTCTGCATTTATCTTCATCAATTTGTTTTGTTTATCATTTAATTTTTGACATTCAATTTCAATACTATGTTCTTTATTTTCTTTTTGTTTGATTATTGTATTTAATTGATTTTCCATATCTTCAATACGTGCATTCGCTACTTTTTCTACAGAACTACAGACTTTATCAATTTGGTTTAAATATCCTTTTTTTACATTTTGTGCAATTTCTTTACTTACATTTCTATAATGATTTACAAATTTATTTTTTATTTGTCTTTTTATTTTTAAATTTTCATCTTCAAAAAAACCCATAAACCATGCAGCCGCACCTAAAGCAGCTACAACAGGGAATAATGCTACTCCACTAAAAACTAAACCTATACCGCCACCAATTCCATATAATAATAAATTACTTTTCGTATCAAATTCTTTTTCAAAATCATTAACTACTTCATATAATATTGACTCTTCACCTGTAGTAGCCACAACTGGTAAATTAAAATTCTGTTGATATTCTACTGAAATATCTTGCCAAATTTTATTTAATTTGCTCTCTGTTTCTTGCATTGCTTCATTTATTTTTTTTGCCTCTATAGTTTGCATTTCATCTATAAATTTTTTCTGTTCTTCTTCTATGACTTTTTTTATTAATGTTTTCATTTTACTTACATTTTTCAAGTCACCTGTATAATCATCTATCGCTTCATCTACTGCTCGGCAAATATTACTTTCAAAATCAACTAATTTATCTTCAATTTCACTGATATTATTGCTCAATTTTATACGCATATCTTGTGCTATTTGCTTTACATTATATTTCGCACCATTAAATTCAGGTTCCATTTTCGCTACTTTATCTTTCAAATCATCAGCTGAGTGCATTATTAATTCTTTTTGTAAATATATCTTTTTATTTAAATCAGCTATGATACTTTCACTTTGACTTACATATTTATTAATTTTGGCACGACCTTTTTCTTCAATTAAAAAATATGCCAATGCGTCTTCAAATTCATTAAAACCTGTATGTTCTAAAGACTCTACATAATTATTTCGTAAAGTTTTAGTTGGTAATTCCAATCCATTTTTTACCATACGATAAGCCAATGTTTGTATACTTGATACCAAAAATATACGATTATCCATAGTTATATTTTCCGGTAATATATCTCTTATATTTTTAGTAACAAAATTTAATACCTTTTGTTCGGATATTTCATCTAATTCATCTTTATGTGTTACTACAAAAAATATATTTTGAATATGATTTCCTAAAATACGTTCTTTCAAAAATTCTACTTCACTATTTGATAATGCTTGAGTTGCTGACAATAGCATTATCACTGCATCTGCTTGATTTAAATATCTATACGTAATTTCAATACGATTTTGATTAATATCATTTATACCCGGTGTATCTACGATTTCTACATTATCTTTACAAAATTCCAAAGGATAAGCAATATCTGCAAAATCTATAGTATCCAAAAAATCTTGTTCGGATTTTTTTTCTTCTTCCGGTGCACTTTCTTTGGGTGCTATTAGTTTCAAAAATTTTTCTTCACTAATTTCCTCAATGTTTTTAGTTTCATCTTTATAATGTAAATAATATTTTGGTTCATCACTATAAATAATTTTACTAATTACTGCTGTTGTAGCTTTTTTTCTTGCTGGCAAAATCTTTTTTCCTAACATGGCATTGACAAATGTCGATTTACCACGTGAGAACTCACCCACTACTACCAATTCAAACTTTTCTCTATCCAAACATTCTATATTCTTCCCTATAGAATTCATTTTATTTCTTAATTCCAAATCTTTCGCAATAATGTATAATTGCTGTAGTTTTGTCATTAATATTTCTTTTTTATCTGTATATATTTTTAAATCCATTACCCATTCACCTTTTAGTTAAAATAAAATTTTAGTAATTATAAAAATAACTATAATCCAAAACAAACAACCACAACCAGTACTAAAACATCCACCTTCATCATCAGATTTTGATCTACTATCTCTACCTAAATAAAAATCTGCTTTTTCTTTATTGACTGGAGTTCCTATACCTTCATCGTAATATCTTCCTAATATTGGCTTTGCTTCTTCTACATTATTATCTACAGCTCTTTTCATCCAATAAAAGGCTGCTTTATTATTTTGATCAGTACCTTTGCCCTGTTCATAACAAAGTGCCAATTCATATTGAGCAACACCGATATCTTGCTCTGCCGATAATTGTAGCAATCTTTTTCTTTCATTTATTTTATTATTATCCGTACTATCTTTATATTTCTGTGCTAAATTCTTTTGTCCCCAATCATATCCTTGTTTTGCCGCTTGCTTATACCAATAAACGGCTTTTTCTTGGTTTTGTTCTACACCCTTACCATTATCATAACAAATGCCTAATCTATTTTGTGCCGCTGCATTACCTTGGTTTGCTGCTTTTTCTATTAAGCTTGTAGTATCTTTTTCATCTCTACAACAAATAGCTAATTCATATGTCGCTTCTGGTAAATTTTGTTCATCTGCTTTTTGATACCAATAAACTGCTTTTTTCCCATTATCCTCTATTTGTTTATTATTTTCATAATAACGACCAAGTTCATATTGTGCGTATGCTATACCTGCTTCTCCTGCTTTGGTCAAATATTTGATAGCCTCTTCTTCATTTTTCTCTACACCAAAATTGCCCAAATAACATAATCCCAACACATATTGACCTTCTGGTTCATTTTTCTTAGCTAATTGTTCACTCCAATAAAAAATCTGATTCGTTTTATTTTCTTGCATACAATATTTAAGTAACCATTTTTGTGCTAATGTATTATTTTTCTTAGCACTTTCTTCAATATATATTACAGCCTTATCTGTGTATTTATATAACAATATCGCATAATAATACATTACACCTATAAATAATTTACAACTAGAATTGTCATCATTTTTATTCATCTGATCATAGATTACTTTCGCTACGGCATCTATTTCATATCTTTCTATTGGTATTATATCTTTTGCTTTTATTTCATTATTAAAATCACTAAATTTTATAAAGAATTCACTTATTTTGTCTAATAACGAATAAAATTTATATGTATCTCTATGTTTTAATATCGTGTTTGTAATAACATCTTCGATTTCTTTTATATTACTTTCTTCAATTAATCTTTGATCATTATTTAATTTACCGTTTAAAGCTTGTTTTGCTGAAACTCCAAGTAGCTTTGATACTTTATCTTTTAGAATTACTCTATTTTCTTCGATGAATTCTTCAATGCTTTCGTCTTCTTCCTCTTCATCATATGTGTCTATTTTATTAATAATTCCGATTGGTTTTAATCTTTCACTTAGATTATCTAATAATTGACTTTCTACTAATTTATTCATTTGATTTACATCGAATAATAATAATATAGTATCTGCATTATTCATAAATTTACGAGTTATCTTTTCATCTTCTTTTCGATAGGCATTCAAGCCTGGGCTATCAATAATTGAGACTTTTTTCAATATCTCAAACGGTAATTGTCGTTCTACGTAATCTATATTTTTATGTAAACTATTTTCCTCTCCTGCTTCAGTAGCAGTTATTTTATTAAATTCTATGTCAGTATATATTTTATTTGTACCATCTTTAAAATATACGGTTATTTTATCTTGTTTACCATAACAAAGTTTTGTAATAACTGCTGTGGTTGGTGTTGCATCCATTTTTAAAAGATTTTCACCCATTAAAGCATTTATAAATGTTGATTTTCCTGTAGAAAATTCTCCCATTACCATAATATTAAACGGCTCAGAAATATCTTCTATTAATTTATCTACGACTTTTATTTGACTTGTATACTCTTTTTTTTTCTTTAAAATTTTTTTCAAATCATTTAGTTTTTTTATTACATTTTCTGTCATAATACTAGACATAAACCTACCTCCTAAAAAATAAAAAACCTCACTTTAACCGAGGTTTTATTCAAATTATTATTTATTTCATTTATATTTTTCAATATATAAAAATAAACTACTCTTAGACAGGTTTAATATAACACATATTTTTTTTTTCAAATTTGCCTATTGGTTCTATTTCTTATTCAAATAAAAATACCCTCCTTATTGATTTTATCCAATAAAAAGGGTATATATTTTTAATTATTATCAATTAATAATTTTATTTTTTCTATTATATTATTTCTTTATTTAATCTCTTACAATACGAGCCATACGAACACCGAAGAAGTAGTTCATCACCCATTTAAAGATAACTGTACAATTTGTTAATGGGCCTGCAAGTCTTAATACATGAACTGCCATCCAAGCAATCCATGCAAATAAACCTTTAGATTTCATTACTCCTTTGAACATTACTGCATCACCAGCACCAATAGTTGCCATGCTACCTAAATCTTTATAAACAAATACTTCTTGTTCTTCGCCTTTAATTGCATGCATAATATTTTTAACTGTAGTTTCTGCAGCTTCATATGCAGCTGGTGCAATAGTTGGAAGTGGACGACCATCTTGTTCAAAATGAGCACTATCACCAATAGCATAAATATCAGTGAATCCTTTTACTTGTGTAGTTTTTTCTACAATTACACGACCTGCACGGTCAATTTCTGCACCAAGTGTTGCTACTACTGGCTGTGCTTTTACCCCAGCAGCCCAAATTACAGTGCGAGTTCTAAGTTTTTCTTCTGTTTCTCCAGATTTTAAAGTAATATATTCGCCATCATAATCTCTTACTTGAGTATTTAAGCGAACATCTACAGATTTACCTTTTAATACATGTACTGTATTTTCACGAAGATTTTCTGGCATCATTGGTAAAAGTTTATCTGTAGCTTCTACTAATTTAATATCTACTTCACTCATATCAAGATTATGATAATCTTTTTTCATACATTTATATACAAGTTCAGAAATAGCCCCTGCTTCTTCTACACCTGTAGGGCCACCACCAACAACGATAATTCTCATAAGAGCTTTTCTTAAATCTTCATCATTTTCTACACGAGAAGCACGTTCAAAAGTACGAATAAGATGATTACGAAGAGCTGTGCTTTCGCCTAAAGTTTTCATTGGATATGAATGTTGTTCTACAGATTTCATACCAAAATAGTTTGTAGTAGCACCTGTAGCAATAATTAAATAATCATATTTAATATCACCATGAGTTGTTTTTACAAGTTTATTTTCAGGATCAAATCCAGTAGCTTCTGCCATAAAGAAATCTATATTTTGATTTTTTTGGAAAAAAGCACGAATTGGATATGAAATTTCATCTTCAGATAGAATAGATGTAGATACTTGATATAATAATGGCTGGAATAAATGATAATTGTTTTTATCTACAATAGTAACATCTACATCTTTGTTTGCTAATAGTTTTGCTGCTTTGATTCCCCCGAATCCAGCACCAAGAATAACTACATGTGGTCTACGACCTTGATTTGTTTTAGACATTTTAAATCTCCCCCAAAGTACTAAACATAATTTGTGAATTTCTTCACAATACCCCTAAAATATACCCCATATAAAACAAAAACAAAAAAATATATTGTGAATAAATTCACTTTTCCTATACAAAAAAATATGAATTTATCCTTATGAGATATACTCTAACCTTTTATTTTAGGTTTGTCAAGATTAATTCATAAATTTTTTTTATATTTTCATAACATTAATACCTATTTACTTTCTTTCATACTTTTAGGTTATTTGTGCATTTTTTACAATATAAAAACAGATAAAACATTTACTGTTTTATCTGTTTTTATATTATTTACTTATACTCCGCTAAAATATCTTACTATTCCGTTAAAAATACCTTGAGCTATTTTTTTCATACCCTCTTCAGATTTTAATATCGCTTCTTCATCTGGATTTGATATGAATGCTACTTCTAATAATGTTGCTGGCATAGTAGTATGTTTTACTACATAAAAATTACTAGTTTTAGTACCTCTATCAAAAGTGCCAATTTGTTCAATTACACCTTCTTTGATATATGTTGCTAATTGCTCACTTGCTCTACTACCATTTACATAGTAATATCCCGTCGTTCCTTGTGCAGATGGTGATGTAAATGAATCTAGATGAATACTTACAAATATATCCGATTTAGTTTTATTAGCAACATCTGCTCTTGCTTGTAATTCTTCTACATCAGTTGCTGGCTGTGGCGCTACATCACGATCTGTTTTTCGTGTTATATATACTTTTGCTCCTGATTGTTTTAACATTTCGGCTACATTCAAACCAATTCTTAAAGTAGAGGTTTTTTCATTAAGACCAGTTGGGCCAATTGCACCAGAGTCATTACCACCATGACCAGGGTCTATCGTGATTTTTTTGCCAGAAAGTATTTTCTTTGCATCTTTATCGATATTAAAATCTTTATTTACCGTATAATCATCATTTTTATTATTATCTTCATATTCTTCTATTTTATTACTTGATGATGAAGAACTATTACCCGATAATTTACCAAAATCCATAGCTACTCGGTATGGTTCGCTACCTCCAGCTATACCAAAAATATCATATCCAGATCTTTTTACCTTTGTTTCTACTACTACTCTTACTACATTTGGTTTAAATTGTGCAATACGTACTTTTTTGGCATATTTACTATCAATTTTTATTTCTTTATCAACACCTCTAGCTAATACTGCATCACTCAAATCAACTACTATTCTTTCTGGTGAAGATAATACAAATGATTGATAATCTACTTCTTTATCAGCATCTACTACAATACGAACTTTATCTTTGTTATCACTAACGCGTAAATCTTTTATTGTCGCCATATCACTAGCTGCCAAAACTATACTTTGCATAAACACTAAAGATAAACAACATATTAAAGAGAAAATATATAGGAATTTTTTCATTACGTATTTTACCTCGTACTTATATTATACTTAGCTTCTAATTTTTTAAAGCCCCAAGTTAATACAAATGTCATTGCTAAATAAAAAACAGCCGCCACTAAAAATGGTGTCATATCAAATTCTCTTTGTACAATAGAACGAGCTACTCTTAATAAATCGTTCATAGCTAATATATAAATTAATGAAGTATCTTTTACTAAATTTATAGTTTCATTACTTACTGGTGGCAATACCATGCGAATTACTTGTGGCAAAATAATATGTCGCATCATTTGTGGATATCTCATGCCCAAGGCTCTTGCCGCTTCATATTGTCCTTTATCAATAGATTGTATACCTGCTCTAAAAATCTCAGCAAAATATGCTGCATAATTCAAAGAAAATGCTAATAATGCTGCTGCTATATCTGGTAAACGAATTCCCACCATAGGCAATGCAAAATATACAAATAATAATTGCAACATAAGTGGTGTACCACGCATTAACCAAATATATACTTCAGTTAAATATCTTACAGGCTTTATTGATGATAATCTAGCTAAAGAAAACAACATTCCCAAAGGAACTGATACAATCAACGTGATGAAAAATATTTGTAATGTTATCTCTGCACCTTCTAGCATCGGTACAACTATTTTTAAAAGACTATCCATAAAAACTATCAACTCCAAAATATATTTATTCTTTAATTATTATTGCTTTTTTATATCTCTATATTCAAATCTCATATTATTTTCATATAAAAATGCTTAGTATAGTTATTTTACAACAAAGATACATAAAATACAAAGATTATTATTCTTACAAAATATATTTGCGTTGTTTATATAAAAAAATGTATAATTATTATAGGCAAAAATCTTGTAAATAAATTAATAATATTAATATTTTAAGAAAAGAGGTTATTTTATTGAGAAAAAAAATTAATAATGTAGTAAAAAGCAATGTTGAATTAATCACTTCACCTTTTATGACATTCTTTCGCCATGAAGCATCTAGTGGTATTATTCTTTTACTTTTTGCTATATTAGCATTAGTCTTAGCGAATACCAATGCTTCTAATCTCTATAATGAAGCTTTAAATACACAAATTCCTTTAGGTCCTGCTAAATGGCATTTAGATTTAACCCTTCTTTATTGGATTAATGATGGCCTTATGGCTATTTTCTTTTTCGTTATTGGTCTTGAAATCAAACGTGAATTTTTATTTGGTGAATTAAAATCTTTATCAGCCACTATTTTACCAATTAGTGCTGCTATTGGTGGTATGATTGTTCCTGCTCTTTTATATGTAATGGTCAACTTTGGTCAAGATACTATTTCTGGTTGGGGCATACCGATGGCCACTGATATCGCATTTTCTTTAGGTATTTTAGCCATTGCAGCAAGTGGTGCTCCTCGTAGTATAGCTATTTTCTTAACAGCACTTGCTATTGTTGATGATTTGGGAGCTATTATTGTAATTGCTATCTTCTATAATTCAAATATTTCTTTAATGGCTCTTGGCTTAGGTATTGTCGCTTTATTAGGTGCATTCATTCTTAATCGTAAAAATTGCACAAACTTTATTCCTTATTTATTCTTTGGCTTAATTGCTTGGGTTGCATTTTTAAATGCTGGTATTCATCCAACTATTGCTGGTGTTGTTTTGGGTATGCTTATCCCTGCTGATAATAAAAATCGTGAAAACTCTCTATTACACAAACTCGAACATAAACTTGAACCATGGTCTGCTTATGTTATCATGCCAATTTTTGCTTTAGCTAATGCCGGTGTTACTATTGATGGTGGTCTTAGTGATATTTTATCCCCTATCGGTATCGGTATTATTTTAGGTCTTTGCATTGGTAAACCTCTAGGAATATGTGGAGCTGCTTTCATCTTATTTAAATTAGGACTTGCTAGAATCCCTGAAGGAGCAAAAGGTACTCAACTTTTAGGAGCTGGCTCTTTAGGTGGTATCGGTTTCACTATGTCACTATTTATTGCTTCTTTAGCTTTTGATAATGCGTCTTATCTTGCTAGTGCCAAAATTAGTATCTTATGTGCCTCTGTATTATCCGGTGTTTTAGGTATTATTATCTTTAAAACATCTAAACTATTCAAAGCATAAATATTGTGTTAAGCTTGTATTATAATATTGTATAAGAAGGTGCCCTTATTGAGTGAAATAACCAACGAAATCAAAAATGCAATTGTAAATATAAAAATTATTGGTGTAGGTGGTGGCGGTAATAATGTAGTAAAACGTATTGCTGAAAACACTGACCTCAATTTAGATTTAATTGCTATCAATACCGATTATAAACAATTAAAATCTTTAACTAATGAAAATATTACCAAAATCCAAATCGGTACAAATTTAACAAAAGGTCTTGGTTGTGGTGGTAACACTCAATTAGGATACGAAGCTGCTAAACAGGATATTGATACTATCAAAAAAGCAATCGTAGGTGCCGATATGGTATTTTTAACTGCTGGTCTTGGAGCTGGTACAGGAACAGGAGCATTACCCGTAATTGCTCAAGCTGCACGCGAACTAAATATTTTATCCGTAGGTGTAGTTACTATTCCATTTAAATTTGAAGGCCCACGAAAACACAAACTTGCCGAAAAATCATTACAAGAATTAATGCCTCATGTTGATGCTTTGATTTCTGTACACAATGATAATCTATTAAAAATCAAAACCAATGTAAAACTTACTTTACTCAATGCTTTCCGCATGGCAGATATGGTACTTCGTCAAGGTATACGATGCGTAACTGAATTAATTTTAACTGTCGGTGTTATCAATGTTGACTTTGCCGACGTAAAATCCATCTTCCAACAAAGTGACCATCCTGATGCCCTTTTAGGTATTGGTGAAAGTAGTTCTAGTGCTGTTGATGCAGTAAAAGAAGCTATCAATAGTCCTTTAGTTGAACGCAGTTTAGCTGGTGCTCGTGGCATTATTTTAAATATTAGTGGTAATGAATCATTATCATTATATGAAGTCAATGAAGCTAGTAAATATATTAATGAAAATACCCACCCTGATGTAAATATCATTTTGGGTACAGTAATTAATAATAATCTTGGTGATAAAGTACGTGCTACAATTATTGCCACTGATTTTGCTGATAATGTTTCACTTGAAGAAACAGCACAAACAAACACTCCTAATACTCCTAATAAACCAACTTCAACAACACCAATTGACGACCCATTAAAAACACCTGATTTTATGAATAAAGAAAAAGATTCTAAAAAACCTAATTTTTCTACTTTCCCATTTTTCAATTTTAAACCAGATAATAAATAATAAAAAAACTATATAAAAAATAGATAAAGCACTAAATAAACTAATAAACTTAGTCTAATTTAGTGCTTTTACATTGGAGAAAAAATCATGTTACATCGTTTTAGTCGTACTGAATTACTATTAGGTACAGAAAATATTCAAAAATTAGCACAAAGTAAAGTAGCAATCTTCGGCATTGGCGGTGTCGGCTCTTATGTAGCTGAAGGACTTGCTCGTTGTGGTATTGGTGAATTTATATTAATTGATAGCGATGATATCTCACTTACTAATATCAATCGCCAAATTCATGCTTTAGAACATACTATCGGGCAGAAAAAGACTATTGCTATGAAAGAACGTATTTTAGCAATTAATCCTAAGGCTAAAGTTCACACCATCGAAAAACTCTATACCCCAGAATCAAATTTTTTCCCATGGAATGAACGTTTTGACTATATTATTGATGCTGTAGATGATATAAAAGCCAAAATCAATCTTATTACCAATGCCGATAAATATAATCTTCCTATTATTAGTAGTATGGGAACAGCTAATAAATTAGACCCGCAAAAATTTGTAATTACTGATATTTCTAAAACTCATACCTGTCCACTTGCTCGTATTTTACGTAAAGCACTAAAACAACAAGGTATAAAACATTTAAAAGTTCTCTACTCTACAGAACAACCTTTTACTAATTACACTATAAATTTTAAAGAAAATTCTAATGCAGAAAATAGCCCTGCCTCTATACGAAAACAACCACTTGGTAGTATTTCTTTTGTACCACCAATTGCTGGATTAATGATTGCAGGCGAAGTCATTAAAGATATTTGTAATATCACTCATTAATATTAATCATAATCACACAAAAAAAGCATTAAGTCAAAGTGATAACACTAGACTTAATGCTTTTATTATTTTAATTGTAATTATAATTATTTAGATAATACGCGAGCTAAACGTACAAGTTCTGGATCTAATGTTTTTTTGTTGTTTACAGAATCATGAAGATCAATAGCTACTACTCTACCATCATTCATACCGAATACAACATTAGACTGACCATTAAGAAGTGCTAAAGCTGCTTTTTCACCTAACATACTAGCTTTTACACGGTCATCAGCAGTTGGAGAACCACCACGTTGAACGTGACCTAATACTGTTACACGAGTATCAATACCAGTTTTTTCACCGATTTCTTTACCGATATCTACAGCACTGCCAACGCCTTCAGCAACTACAACGATACTATAACGACGACCATTATCATAGGAGTCTTTAAGCTCGTTACAAATTTTATCAATATCATATTTTACTTCTGGAACAAGTACATATTCTGCACCGCCAGCGATACCAGCCATCATTGCAAGCCAACCACATTTACGTCCCATAACTTCAAGAACGATAATACGACGATGTGCAGACGCTGTATCACGAAGTTTATTAATAGCATCTAAAATTGTATTTAATGCAGTATCTGCACCAATTGTATAATCAGAGCCCCATACGTCATTATCAATAGTACCAGGAAGACCAACGATTGGCATACCTAAATCACTTAATAAAGAACCACCAGTTAAACTACCATCACCACCAATGATAACTAAACCTTCGATACCATGGCTTTTAAGAATTTTTAATGCTTCTTTACGAGTTTCTTCTTGTTTGAATTCTGGGCAACGAGCTGTACCTAAGAATGTACCACCACGTTGAATAATATCACTAACGCTTTGAGAATTTAATTCTACAATGCGATCTTCTAACATACCTTTGTATCCATCATAGATACCAAAAACTTTTACCCCTTCATAAAGAGCTGTACGAACTACCGCACGAGCAGCAGCATTCATTCCTGGGCTGTCTCCGCCACTAGTCATGATTGCAATAGATTTTAACATATCAAATTACCCCTTTTCTTCTTTGATACAATAAATAATATATACTATATATTGAATTACTTATATTAATATAAGTATTATTGCCATATATCTCATTCAATTTCTGAGCTATTTTCTACAGTATGATTTACTTTAACTAATACACGTGTGATACGTACTCTATCTACTTCTTCTACAAAGAATTCATCTTCACCAAAACTTGCTTTTTGACCTACACGTGGAGGTGTATCTACTAATGTAGATAGCCAACCGCCAATAGTATCGATATTTTCTTCTTCAATATTTGTACCAAACATTTCATTTACATCATCTAATAACATCTTAGCATCAATAGAATACAATTTATCTGTACGTTTTTCTACAGTAGGACGTTCCTCATCGAACTCATCTTGAATTTCGCCGACAATTTCTTCTACTATATCTTCTAAAGTCACCATACCAGCTGTACCACCATATTCATCAACAACTATCGCTAATTGTAAACGTTTTCCTTGCATAAGTTTTAATAAATTACGCACGGGCATAGACTCGGGTACGACAGTTACTTCCCTTAATAAAGACCTTATATCTATGTTTTTTCGTGCATATAATGGATTTAATAAATCTTTTATATGCAAAAATCCTACGATATTATCTTTATCTTCTATACATACAGGATATCTAGTCATTTGCTCAGTTAGAGCAATTTTTACATTTTCATCAAAAGAATCTTCTAAATACAAACAAATCATATCTGTACGTGGAATCATAATTTCCCTAACCGTAAGATTTGATAAATCAAATACATTATCTACAAAAGTTAATTCAGTCTTATCAATATAACCATGCTTATGGCTTTCTTCCATTAATAAACGAATCTCTTCCTCACTATGCGCATCTTCACCTTCACTTGCGACTTCAAATCCTAAGCGAATAATTACCCAATTCGCCACATGATTTAAGACCCACACAGCTGGCCACATCACTCTATGAAAAATGAGCATTGGTATAGATATATTTAAAGACACTGTCTCTGCTTTTTGAATAGCCATTGATTTTGGTGCTAATTCACCCAAAATAATATGCATTGCTGTAATCAAAGAGAAACCAGCGATTAATGCTATCGAATGTGCTAAATCTTCGCCAAAACCAAAAAATGAAACAACAGGTACTAAAATAGCTGCTACTGCTGGTTCACCAACCCAACCTAAACCTAGTGATGCTAATGTAATACCCAATTGTGTAACTGATAAAGATGCATCCAAATGGTCAGTAAGTTTTTTAGCATATTTTGCTCGAGTATTGCCTTCTTGCAATAAAGTTTCTAATCTTGATGAACGAATTTTCACCAAGGCAAATTCTGCTGCCACGAAAAAGCCATTCATAAATACTAAAAATACTACTAAAATTAATTTTAACAGAACTTCAATTAGCTCCAATAATTAATTACCCGTATCAAACAAAAATCTGACTTGAAACAGGTAATTCACCTCCTAAGTCATATAAATTTAAATCTAGTATTAATTATATAAAATAGTACATTATTTTTCAACTTTTTCTTTATCTGAATATTTTTACGTTAATTTTACATAGCAAAAAACAATATTCACCTAAAACTATGATAATACCGGCATTTCTTGATTATCATCATATGTTGCTGTACAGTGTGGATAATTAGAACATGCCCAAAACCAACCATTTTTACCACGAATTCTTCTTAAATGACCTTCTTTACAACGAGTACATAAATATTTTGAGTTTGCTTGATTTTTGCTAGTTATTTCTAACGGTTTTGCTGAATATTTCTTAGTATATCGATTAGATTGTTGATTAAAATTCGCTTTTGCTACTAAATCTAGGGCAGATATTATTCCACTATCTTGTATATTATACTCTTGATTATTATATTGAACATACGTATCATATGCAATATTATTTCTTGTTTCAAAATTATTTTCTGATTTATTTATTGCTGGTTTATCATTTGCATCATTACAAGTCATACGACATGTAGGGAAATTAGAACAACCCCAAAATGCCCCATTTTTACCATTACGTTTTACCAAAATTCCTTGTTTACAACGTGGACAAGCATATTCATTTTCTTTAGCTAATACCACTTTAGTTGCTTTTTGACAAAGATTTTTTGTAAATTCGACTTGTTTAGCTAAAAACTCATCAACACTACCACTGCCTTCAGATAATGAATGTAAATAATCCTCCCAAATAGCGGTGGAATCTGGATAGGTCATTTCATCAGGAAGCGCATCAACTAATATATATGCGCTTTCTGTAGGTACTAAATATTTCTTTTTACCTTCTATTTGTAAAAAACCACGCTTTAATAAATCATCAATAATTGACGCTCTAGTCGCTTCTGTACCAATACCATAAATATCTTTTAATTTCTTTTTCACTTCTACATCTTTTACATATTTATGAATATCTTTCATACCCGCAAGTAAAGTTGCCCCTGTAAAACAAGTTGGTGGTTTTGTAGATTTTTTATCATATTTCCCATCTACATAATTAACTTCATCACCTTTTTTCATTAGCGGTAAAGAATTATTTTCTTCATTATCTTCATGTTCTTCTTTTTCTGATTTGTCTTCCTCATTTGAAGTTACAGTTTTATTATTTTGCATATAGAGTTCTTTCCACCCTAATTGTTTTTCTACTCTACCACTAGTTGTAAATAATTCTTGTGTATATTCTATACTTACTTTTGTTTGGTCATAAATATGCACTGGATAAAATTGAGCAATGTAGGCTTGAGCTATTAAATAATAAATATTTTGCTGAACTTGATTTAAAGACTGCAAATTCACTTTTACTTTAGTAGGAATTATGGCATGATGTGCTGTGATTTTTTTATCATTCCATGCTCTACTTTTAATTTTTACATCAGTTTTTTGCGACCACTGTGCTAATTGTGGATTATCTATATTCATAAGATTATGCAATATAATTTTTGCATCATTAAATTGACTTTGTGGTAAATATTCACAATCTGAACGTGGATACGTCGTCAATTTCTTTTCATATAGACTTTGTGCTGTATCTAACACCAATTGTGGGTCATAACCAAAACGTTTTCCTGCCAATACTTGTAAACTAGATAAGGAAAATGGTAATCTTTGAGCTTCTTTTTTTTGTGCTTTTTGATAGGCAATTATTTTACCATATTCATTAACTTCACTGGCTTGTTTAAATTTTGCTATTAATTCTTTAGCTATATTTTCATCTAATAAACGATTTTCACTATCTAGTCCTTTTTGCGTATCTTGTGGTTTCCATGTAGCTACAAATTGTCCATTTTGATGTTTAAATAATGCTTTAATAATAAAATAATCTACAGGTTTAAAATCTTTTAATTCTCTTTCCCTACGAACAACTAAAGCAAGAGTTGGTGTTTTTACCCTACCTACAGCAAAAACACCTTTTTTACCAGCACGTCTTGCTGCTAAAGTATATGCTCTCGATAAATTCATACCGATAAGCCAATCAGCTCTCGCTCTTGCCAATGCAGATTTTTTCAAATTCACAAAGTCTTGATTATCACGCAAATTTTGATTAGCTTTTTTGATACTTTCTTCATCTAAAGCATTTAATAAAATCCTTTTTACCGGTTTTTTACAATTTACAAAGTCTAATACTTCATCTATTAATAACTGACCTTCTCTATCCGGGTCGCCTGCGTGTACTATTTCATCTGCTTTACTGATTAAACCTTTAATAATTTCAAATTGCTTTTTACATTTTTCATCAATAATCATTTTCCATTGTTGTGGAATAATCGGTAAATCTTCACTTTTCCAAAATTTATATTTTGCATTATATTCATCAGGCTCAGCTTGTCTTAAAATATGTCCAAATGCCCATGTTACAATGCCATCTTTAGTTATTAAATAACCATCTTTACGTTGAATTGGTCCAGTCAAACATTTTGCAATTTCTGCCCCCATACTAGGCTTTTCCGCTATATATAATCGCATAACTTTCTCTCCAATTAATAAATCACACTAAAAAATAAAATTATAAATCGCAACCATTACAAAAATTGTCCATGCTACTAAAAAAACACCTATTATACTCAAAATCCACGGCATTTTCGGCGATAAATAATTTACCTGCGATTCACTTTTAGCACGAACCTCAGACGGTAACAACTGTAGTATCGTGAATAAAATTCCTGGAACTAATACCGCATCGTCCATTAATCCTAATCCTGGTATTAAATCTGGTAAAAAATCTACCGGACTAATTAAATATAAAAATGCTACAACAATCATTGTTTTCATAGATTTTGGGGTATTTTTATTAAATAATGAAGTACATAAGATAAATAAATCTCGTCTACTGGATTTAAAAAAACTCACTAATCGTGTAAAAACCATATATGTTACTCCTTATGTTTAAAAATATCTTATAATATTACTATTTTATCATACAATAGCAATATCTTATTTTAGAAACAAATTAAAAAATCACAAAAAAAACTGTAGCAAATGCTACAGTTTTTCATATTATTTAGTTGGAAATACGATATCTGCTTCAAACATTCTTTCCCACGGAAAAACAATTTCAGCCTTTGCTACATAACGTTGTCCTTTAAACTTTGCTAATTTATATTCAGCTATCATCTTTTGTAACAATTCTGTAGCTAATTTTTCTGCTTCTTTAGTACGGGTTTTAGTATTGCCATAATCGCCTTCACCAGGCATAGAATTTAATTTATTTGCTACCATTTGACGCACATTCGCTTCATAAAGCCAATCATCTAAATAACGTACTTCTAGCATTTTTAATATGCCTTCTCTATCGGTATAATTAGCACCCATCCCCATAGCTAAAGCATATCCAGTACTATTTGTCGGTGTATTCCAGCCAGCATAAGCATTTAATTTATTTAATAATTTTTCTTTAGCTAAGCTATACATCAAAGAGTTATCAGCACCATTACCATAAGTAATATCACCAATACCTACTTTTTTACCTGATTTTATGGCTTTTTTAGTCATTTCTACAAAATCTAAGACATTTTCATTTACAGGAAAAGCCTTATTATTTATATTAGCAGCTCCTGTTGTTCCATCAAAATTAGTATTTACAAAAAATACCAAATCAGCACGTTTATCATTATTTACTTTTAATCCGCCAGCCATTTTTATATGCGTTGCTATAGAGTCTTTTATTGGTTCATTAGAATACGCCGGTATTGTATTTTCACCTGTTCCTTTAGCATAATGTACACTTATAAATGGAATATCCCCTTCTATTTTATTCACTGCTCTTGTAAGTAAAATATAACCTATTTCATCAATACCAGCTACAGATTGATATTTTTGTTCACCTAAATCTTTACCATATTTATCTAAAGCACGACGTTCTTTATTAGTTTGGGAGTATTTTGCATTATCATCACAACCTAATGCTAAATAAGTTATATCCCCATTTTTTGTTAAATCTAATAAATATTTACTAACAGTAAAATTCACCTGACGACGAAAAAGCCAATCATCTAAAGCTTCTTTCGGAATATTTTGTTCATACTGCTTAAGTAATTGTTTATCTTTATAAGTAAGCCCATCTTGTTCTTGCTTATCTATTAAAGCAGTATATTTTGCGATATCTGTACCATATTTGGCATAATAATTAGCATCTTCACTACCAGAGGCTGCTCCTGATTGCGGTGTTCGCATAATAGAACCAAATACATATATTTTCATGCTTGGATTTACTTCATGGATTTTTTGAAAATTACCTGCTCTTGTCATTACTAAATCTTTACTTAAATTATGTTTACGCGAAGCTACTAAACTTCCATATACCATAGAATCTGACGAAATTACCGCAGTATCTGCTTTTTTGGCATTTTCAATAATCCACTTTGCCAATCCTTCTGGATTACCTTGTGGTTTTTCTCTATTTCCTAATAATTCTTCTGGTGGAGTCAAAACATCATAGCCCAAATCTCGAATATTATCAGCTGTTTGCTTAAACGATATCGGTCTATTATCATGTGGTACAAAAATTATAGTTTTATTCATACTTGCCCATGCTGTCTGTGGTAAAAAAAGTGCTGTTACCAATAACAATAGACAGCATATATGCTTAAAAATATTTAAATTTAAATTCACATTCTCACCTCATTATTTTTTGTATTTATTATAACATATATAATAAAAAAAAAATCAGCTTACATATTTATAGTAAACTGATTTTTTTTGTTTAACGTTTCATATGTTTTTTTAATAGGCCCTCATCATATTGACTTACGCCCAAACTTATATTTGCTTCAAAAATACGATCCCATGGCATATTTATAAATACTGTTTCTGCTTGTGCAAAATCCTTTAATTTTTCTTTAGCAAAAGCACGCATTAATTTTGTACCATATTCTTCAATATACGGAAGTTTAGTTTCGCCAATACTTAAATAATCGCCTTTTCCTGGAAGTAAATTTAAATATGAATTTATATTTTGTCTAATATTTGCCTGATAAACCCAATCATCTAAATAACGTGTTAATAGTAATTTATTGCGTTCTTTTTGACTTATTTGTTCACCAACAATCCCCATACCTAAAGCAAAGCCAGTACTATTAGTCGCTGTATTCCAACCTGCATATCCACATAAATCATCTAATAAACCTAATTGATATAATTGATTCATTAATGCATTATCTGAACCATTAGCAAACGCAATATCTCCAATAGTAACAGGATAACCTTCATCTACAAAATTTTTAACTTTATTTATAAAATCTGCAGAGTTATAGCGTAATTGTAATGTATTTACTGGAGTATTTGCATCATAAGTCCAGCCACTACGATTAGTATTTATGAGCATTACTAACTCAGCTTTATTGGCATCATATGTACGTACACCATCAACTGTATTTATTTGCTCGTTTATAGCTTCATCGATAGGTTCATCAGCATATGTTGGAATAGTTGCTCCACCATAACCCATAGCATATTGTACATAAATATGTGGTGTATTATTTTCTAATTCATTAATTACTCGTGTAAGCACTAATAAACCAACTTCATCTAAACCTGTCAAAACTTGTACTTTATTATTATTTAAACCTAAACTTTGTGCATATTCTTTTAATTGATTACTTTCACGATGTGTTTGAGAAAATTTTGCATTATCATCTCTACCAATAGCTAAATATTCTACATCACCATTATGCACCAAATTTATAAGACGTTTACTTACTTGTACATTTACTTGACGACGAGACAGCCAATCATTTAAAGCTGCTTCTGGAACTTCTTCACGCAAAGATACCTGATAACTTTCATTCAATCCTGAAGTATCTGCATTATCTATTTTTGTATAATTAGCAATAGCCTTACCATACTTTACATAATACTCTGGTTCTTCTGTTCCTGATGACGCACCATCACGTGGCGTTCTCATTATTGATGTAAACATATAAATTGGCATTTTAGGATGCGCTTCATGTATTTCACTAATATTATTTACACGTTTTAATAATAATTCTTTTGGTATATGATGTTTTCTTGAAGATACTAAACTTCCATAGACCATTGCATCACTAGATATTACAGCAACTTTATCTTTTCCACCATTTTCCATTAACCATTTATTGATTTCTTCTGGTCTACCATTTTTATCCCTATCACCTAACATTGATTTAGGTGGCATTTTTACTGTATATCCCATAGAACGAATCACGTCTGCCGTCTGTTCTGAGGATATAGGTCTATCATCTTGTGGTACATATAATATTACTTTTTTATCTTCTTTAGCAAAGGCTTTTTCTATACTTACTAAATTGAATATTGATACCACTAGTAATAATACCAACAAGGATTTTTCCCAACTCCTAAAATGCAAAATTTTACACCTCTTTTATTTTTCTCTTACTTTGCTCCCAAATTATCAAACTTTATATTTATTTCTTTATTTTATCTATTTCTTTTATGTTTTTTGCTATCCTTTTTGTGTTTAGAGTCTTTATCTTTTTCTATTTTGATACCTGCCGCCTTTAATTGTTCAGGATGCACTTTATCAATATCTTTCATCAATAAATCTTTATAATGCTCCTGTTCATAAGCTAAAATAGCTTGATAAAAATTATATTCTACATCTTTAGGGCTCATTGTATCAATATTTTGCGTAGCTCTAGTATAATCTACATATAACGTATTATAACCTTGATCTAAATACGTACAATTTGTAAATTCTACAGTATGTTCTTTTAAATTAATACGTAAATATTCTGCTACCCCTACTAATTCATTAAAACGATATGTACTTAAATCTCTCCACTGACGTTTCATTATTACGTCTTGAATCTGCATATTATCAAATGTTTTTACTGTCGGTACAAGTAGTATATCTGTATTTACAAAACCATCTGGTCCAATTTCAAAAGCCATTGCGTCTTTATTAAAAAAATAACTTGCTCTAGGAGTTGATTGTACCCACTGAAAAATATTTTCATCTAATGGTTCAGCTGCCCATGATACATTTATCGGAAAACTGCAAAAACTAAAACTAATTATACTTAATACCATAATTATATACTTTTTCACAAATTCTACCTCCCATTTTATATTTCGAACGAATTATTAACTCTATAATAATATCATATTTACCTTTTAAATAAAAGTTAAGACCCTATCATTTAAGATTAAAATCTGATTAATTTATCATTATAATTATTCACCCTTCATAAATTAATACTAAAAAATTTTGATTAATTATGTTATTATTATGAGAGTAGATTCATCCAAAAATAATCCAAGAAAGGTCTAGTTATGTCTATTAAAGAATTTTTCCAATTTAAAGAACGTAATACTTCTTTTATGACTGAAACTTTAGCCGGTTTCACTACATTTTTAACGATGGCTTATATCATCATTTTAAATCCTAGTGTACTTAGTAAAGCAGGTATGGATTTTGATGGTGTATTTTTAGCTACTATTATCGCCACTGTTGTTGGCTGTTTAATTATGGGGGTATGTGCAAATTATCCTATTGCTATTGCTCCTGGTCTTGCTATGAACGCATATTTTGCTTTTGTAGTTGTCATCTCGATGGGGATACCTTGGCAAGAAGCTTTAGGCGCAGTATTTATCTCTTCTGCTATTTTCCTTGTTTTATCTTTGACATCTTTTCGTCAAGCAGTTATTAATTCCATTCCAAGTTCAATGAAAGAAGGAATTAGTGCTGGTATTGGTCTATTTATCAGCTTTGTTGGTCTGCAAAGTGCACATCTTATTGTTGCCTCTCCTGCAACCCTTGTAACTTTAGGTAATTTTACAGACCCCGTAGCTTATATGTCTTTAATAGGCTTATTCATCAGTATTGTTTTAGTTGTAAATAATGTTCGTGGTGCTTTATTTTTAGGCATGATTATTACATCTATTTTATCTTTCTTATTTGGTTATATTACTCTACCAAATACTATTTTTAGTGCTCCTGAGATGGGTACTACTTTTATGCAAATGGATATTATGGGTGCTATTTCCAATAATCTTTATACTATTGTATTTACATTTTTCATTGTAACTTTATTTGATACTACAGGCACTATGCTTGGTATTGCTAAACAAGCAGGTCTTATGAAAAATGATAAATTTCCTAATGTAAAAAGTGCTTTACTTGCCGATTCCGTAGCAAGTATTGTTGGTTCTATATTTGGTACTAGCCCTACATCTGCTTATGTTGAATCTGGTGCTGGCGTAGCTAGTGGAGGACGTACTGGTTTTGTAAATATTGTTATTGCTATTTTATTTATTTTAATGTTATTTACAGCTCCTTTAGCTAAAGTTTTAGCTACTGTTCCTGCTGTTACTGCTCCTGCTTTAATTATTGTTGGCTTTTATATGATGAGCAGTCTTGCTCGCATAAATTGGCAAGATATGCAAGAAGCTTTCCCTAGCTTTATTATTGTTTTAATGATGCCTCTTTCTTATAGTATTACTGATGCCGTAGGAATTGGTATTATTTCTTATTGCTTAATCAAAATTTTCTGTGGAAAAGCAAAACAAGTACATCCATTATTATATGTATTTATGCTTTTATTTATTATCCAATTTTTAGCAATGCATAATTAACGATTTAAAATTAAATTAATTTAGCATTAATACACAATACAAAGGAGGTCTTTTATCTTTTATGTCATTTGGCAAATATAAACAATTTTGTAGTTGTTTATGCTTAGTTACTTGTATATCTTTTATGTTTCCTCAACAAGCTAGCATGACTCCTTCGCAAAATAATTACACATTAAAAGGTCTTAGTCATCATCAACAACGTGAACAAACCGCTGTTATTGCTTTAGAAAATACTAAAAATGATAAGAATACATTTGATAATAAAAAAGTTTCTCATTCTAGTATGTCTAAAAAAATAGCTAATATCCTTAAAAATGGAGATAAACATAAAGCTAATACCTCCACTAATTATGGTAGTTATTCTATTATGGGTTCTGCTATTGCTACACAAGAACAATGTGTTAAATATCTTTTGAAAAACAATCCTAATCCTAAACTTACCGTTTCTGCTAAAGAATTAGTAAAATATTACTATGAAGAAGCAAAAAAGGAAGATATTCGTCCTGACGCTGCCTTCGCTCAAGCGTTAAAAGAAACAGGCTATTTTAATTATGGTGGTACTGTAACCCCTAATCAAAATAACTATTGTGGTTTAGGTACAACAAGTGCAACGGTTAAAGGTGCTTATTTTCCTACAGCCCGTCTAGGTGTACGCGCTCATATCCAACATCTTTTAGCATACACATCAGTAAGACCTCCTCGTGAAAATATTGTTGACCCACGTTACTCTTTAGTTCGTGCAGCATATTCTACATCAACAATTGATACATGGCCAGGTTTAAACGGTCGTTGGGCTGTTCCTGGTAATAATTATGGTCAGGAAATCTTACAAATATTGGATAATATAACAAAAGAATAAATAAAAGAGTTGATTTATTAGTTTTTTAGCAATTGATAAATCAACTCTTTTTTATATTTTATATAAAATTTTTAACGCTAATTTAATTATTAATTTATTACATTTTATTATACTATTTTTGATTTATTTGCTATAATAAACATAATCTTTTACAAAATCAGCTTATATCTTTATATTTATTGATATTTTTTATAATCTACGCACCATAATTTATAATTTTTTATATTTATTTACATATTTTTTTACTTTATTATTTATTATAAATTCTAAGATAGAAGGTGTTACTTTGCTAAATAATCTTTCTCAAAATAAATATAGTTCTTCGCATCGTTTACGTGAAATGGTTCTTGTTTTACGTAAGCATAATATTTTAACTAGCGATATGACACCTGAAAAAATGCGTTTGATTTTGGAAGATTTAGGCCCGACTTTTGTAAAATTAGGACAAATTCTTTCTATAAAACCAGGATTTTTACCTGCTGATTATGCTTTAGAATTGACTAAACTACAGACTCAGGCTAAACCTTTAGATTTTAGTATTATTAAGGCTTGTTTGGAACGTGAATATAATAAAAAACTAGATGATATCTTTGCTCAAATTGATAATCATGCTTTAGGGTCTGCCTCTATTGCTCAAGTGCATAAAGCAATTTTAAAAAATGGTGAAAAAATTGTAATTAAAGTTCAGCGTCCCGGTATTTATGAAATTATGGCCAAAGATATTGTTTTATTAAAACGTGCTGTATCTATTTTGCAAATTTTTAAATCCACTCCTAATGTTTTAGATTTTAACGCTATTCTTGATGAAATGTGGAATATTACTCGTCAAGAAATGGATTTTATGATGGAAGCTGAGCATATTGATGAATTTAAACGTTTAAATTGCGAAGATAGCTTTGTGGATTGTCCTGAAGTAAATAGAGATTTAACTACTGCTCGCGTATTAGCTATGGAATATATTGATGGTTGTCGTATTGATGAATTAGAAAAATTAAAAGCTCATGGATATAATATTGAAGATTTAGGTATTCATTTAGGCGAAAATTATGTAAAACAAATCATTGAAGATGGTTATTTTCATGCTGACCCCCACCCTGGAAATATTTGGATAAAAAATGGCAAAATTATTTGGCTAGATTTAGGTATGATGGGTAGACTATCGTCGAAAGAACGTGATGCTTTGAAAAAAGCGGTCTTTGCTTTAGTTCAACATGATACGTATGAAATGAAAAATGCTATTTTAAATTTAGGAACACCTCAAGGAAAGTTAAATCATATTGCACTTTACGAAGATATTGATAATTTGATGAATCGTTATAGTAATGCTGATTTTCAAACCTTAAAATTAAGTGAATTGGCCCATGATATTATCACTACCTCAAGAAAACATCGCATTACTATCAATCCTGGTCTAAGTATGTTTGCTCGTGGGGTTGTTACTATTGAAGCTGTTTTAAAAATTTGTTGTCCTAATGTAAATTTTATCGATATTTTTGCTTCTTATATGAAGGCTGATTTTAAACGTAATTTTAATTGGCACGAAGAATTTAATAAATTCAAACGTGATAGCTATTTAATGCTACAAAAATCAATGCATATCCCTGAACAATTATCCGATATTTTAAAAATGACTATGAGTGGTCAAACTAAAGTAAATTTAGATTTAACTGGCTCAGAAGAACCTCTTCGTCGGTTAGATAAAATGATTAATAAGTTAATCATTGGGATTATTTGTTCTGCATTACTTTTAGGTTCAAGTATTATTTGTACTACTAATATGACTCCGCAAATTATGGAAATTCCTATTTTGGGTGTTCTTGGTTATTTGGTAGCTGTTTTTCTATCTATTCGTTTGATGATTAGCATTTTTAAAGAACGATAGATTAATAGATTATTTTTATCAAAAATTATATTTAAACTACAATCATAGAAAGGACGTTTTTTATGCAAGGAATCCGAGGTGCTATTACCGTTGAACATGATACACGTGATGAGATTATCTGTGCTGTCAAAGAATTATTAACTGCTATACTTAATGAAAATAATATTTCTACTGAAGATATTGGTGCTGCTTTATTTAGTGCAACTAAAGATATTACTTCAGTTTTTCCTGCTTTTGCTGCTCGTCAATTACCTAATTGGGATTTAGTCCCCCTATTTGACGCTCAACAATTATATATTGAAAATAGCTTAGAAAAATGTATCCGTGTTTTACTCTTAGTCAACACTGACAAAACTCAACGTGAAATTAAACATATATACCTTGGTCGAGCTACTTGTCTTCGCCCTGATATTACTAAAGCATAATTTTAACGGAGATTTATATGTCTGAAACATTTTATCGCCTATTTTTTATTTTTCTTGATGTTATTTTACCTTTAATTATTGGCTATAATTTACACAAATATAAAATCATGTCTATAAATACTTGTAATTTATTTTTAAAAATAAATTTACGTGTATTTATGACTATCACTGCTTTTGGTAGTTTTTGGTTAATTCAATTAAATGAAGATATTTTCTTACTATCTTTTGTCGGTATTATTTTATGCTCAGTTATTCCCGGATTACTTGCCTATCCTTATGGAAAATATCGTATAAAAAATATCCGAAATTATGGTGCTTATCTTTTAAGTAGTATGTTATCTAATACCGGAATTTTAGGTGGCTTATGTGTTTATATAGCTATGGGACAACTAGCTTATGCTTATGTACAAGTAATTGCTATGGCTCAAAATATTTTTACATTTACTGTGAATTTTCCTTTAGCTGAATACTTCCATCAAAAATTTATGACTGGCACTAAGGCAAAATTTCAACCAAAGTGGCGTTCAATCTTCATTAGTTGGAATCAAATTGCTTTGCTTGCTATGGTTTTAGGTATTGTATTAAATCTTCTTTCCGTACCTAGACCTGATATTTTTGACCCAATTTTTAATACTTCTGTACATCTTACTGCTTGGTTTGGTATTTTGCCTGTAGGTTATTTATTAAATTTTAAAGCCACTCGTGTTTATAAATATATTGCATTTACTATCGTTCCTGTACGATTTTTCATTATACCTATAATTTCGTATTTTACTGCATCATATTTTACTGATGATAAAATATTAACTTTAGTAATTACTTTTATCAGTATGTGTCCTATTGGTATTAATTCTGTAATTATCACACAATTATATAATTTAAACACTAGTATCGCTCAAGCTATTTTTATTATTACTACTATTATATTTTTATTTCTTATTTATCCTTTATTTTTATTTTTCATTTAAAAAACACCCTATAATAATATGACATATATCCCACATTTAGGATATCTATCATCTTCTAGGGTGTTTTTATTTTTCAATTATTCTTTTGTATAATCTGTATATAAATTTTCTTCATACATAAAATCAGAAATTTTATATACACCACGCATTACTTCTAAATAATTTTCTGGAGTTAATGATTGTGGTCCATCTGATAATGCTTTTGCTGGATTTGGATGTACTTCAATAATAAGTCCATCTGCTCCTGCTGCAATCGCCGCAAAGCTCATTGGTTTTACCATTCTCCATTTTCCTGTTCCATGACTTGGGTCAACAATTACTGGTAAATGACTTAAATGTTTCACCGCTGCTACAGCACTCATATCTAATGTATTTCTAGTATATGTTTCATATGTTCGTATACCACGTTCACATAAAATCACATTATGATTTCCTTCATTCATAATATATTCAGCTGCATTTAACCATTCATCAATAGTTGCACAAAGACCACGTTTTAACATAACAGGTTTTGTTGCTCGTCCTACTTCTTTTAATAAACGGAAATTTTGCATATTGCGCGCCCCAACTTGCAAAATATCTGCATAGTAATTTACCGCTTCTACAGCTTCTACTTCCGTTACTTCGGTTACTACTTTCAATCCTGTTGCTTCACGAGCTTGTGCTAAATATTCAAGACCTTTATTTTCTAGTCCTTGAAATGAATATGGAGATGTGCGTGGTTTATACGCACCTCCACGTAAAAATTGGGCACCACCTGATTTTACAATTTTTGCCACTTCTAATAATTGTTCACGCGATTCAACTGCACATGGACCCGCCATCACTACTACATTGCCATCACCGATTTTTACGCCATCTACATCAACCACAGTATTTGCTTGATGGAATTCACGGCTGGCTAATTTATAAGATTTTGAAATAGCCACTGTCTGTTCTACACCTTCCATTGCCTCTACTGCTAGTGAACCCATACGAGTTTTATCACCTATTACACCAACAATTTTTTGCTTTGCACCTTCCATGATTTTAGCTTCTAGACCTACGCTTTCAATCGCATCTACTACAGCTAATATATTTTCATATTTTGCATCTGCATTCATAATTACAACCATTATAAAATCCACCTTTTCTCATTTTGATATATTTACTAATCATTTTATTACTGGATATTTCCCTAAATTTTTAAGCCAAAAACATTTTTTTCTAACTTCGTTTAATGCCAAATCTAACTCTTTTTGCTCTACATCAACATCAATCTCTATAAAAAAAATGTATTCACCTAAGCTTGTGCGCGATGGTCTTGATTCTATCTTCGTCATATTTATTTTATGACGAGCAAAATCTCCCAAAAGCTCATATAAACTTCCAACTCTACCATCAATCTGACAAATAATCATCATTTTCGTGCTATTATCTTGTCTAACTAATCGCTTTTTGGTAGTTAATAAAATAAATCGTGTAAAATTTTCCTCAACATCTTGAATATCTGTCGCCAAAATTTGCAAATTATATAAATTAGCCGCTCTTTTGGTAGCAATTGCCGCATACCCCTCTTCATAATGACTTACTTTTTCTGCTGCTCTAGCTGTACTAGTAGTCGTCAAAAGTTTCGCCTTAGGATAATGCTTTTTAAGATATTCTCTACATTGAGCTAATGGTTGCATATGTGAAATTATTGTGTGTATTTTAGCATTAGGATTTTTTGTTAATAATTGATTATTTACCTTCCATATTAATTCAGATTCAACCATTAAGTCAACATCATGTGCTAACGTATCCAATGTAATACGCACTGTGCCCTCTATGGAATTTTCCACCGGTATTAGACAATAGTCAATGTTTTCCTTTTCAACTGCTAATATTGCATCATATATTGTATTATACGCAATTAATTGTATTTCTTGTTTATATTGACTCGCCATATACATAGCAGCTTCTTCACTATTAGTACCATATGGCCCTAAAAATGCTAATTTCACTACCAAACGCCTCCTTAATTTATTTAAAAATAAGCAAAATAAAAGCCTCACCCAAATTAAGGGCGAGGCTAAATTCGCGATACCACCTTATTTATCTATAAAAATATAGATATCTCCAATCAGTGCGGGATAAAAATCCGATACTGTCCTTTATGTTAACGGTAAGGCTCCGGCTCCACCTACAATAACATTCAAATATTCAGTGGGCAACTCCAAGGGGAACTTCAACAAATAATATACATATCAAGTTCTCAGCAATCTTGACTCTCTGTGATGATAATATTTATCTACTTTTCCTTTTCATCGTTTTTCTTCGTTTTAACGTGAACTTATAATATCATAAAATAAATTAAAACGCAATGTATTTTTTGTAACTTTGTAATATTTATTTAATACGCTTAATATAATTTTTCAATAACACTATCATCGATTTTAAAGCTATGTTCTACTGTAGGAAATGCTCCCTCTTTAGTTTCATCAATATAATTTTTAAATGCTTCTTGCATAATTTCGCCTACGTTTGCAAAACGTTTTACAAATTTTGGTTTAAAACCGCCAAACATACCAAGCATATCTTGATAAACTAAAATTTGTCCATCGCAATCTTTGCCTGCACCAATTCCTATTGTTGGAATATTAATGCTTTCTGTAACTACTTTAGCTAATTTTTCTGGAATACATTCTAATACTACTGCAAAAGCACCAGCTTCTTCCACAGCTTTTGCTTCTTCAATAATGCGCTGTGCTGCTTCTTGACTTTTACCTTGTACTTTAAAACCACCAAAAGCATTTACAGATTGAGGAGTAAGACCAATATGAGCCATTACTGGAATAGAGGCGTCTACAATTGCACGAATTTGTGGACAAACACTCATACCACCTTCAAGTTTTACAGCTTGACAATGACCTTCTTTTACTAATCTACCTGCATTTTTTACAGCATCATATACAGAAGTTTGATAAGACATAAATGGCATATCACCAACAACTAAAGCATTTTTAGCACCTTTTGTTACCGCTTTAATATGATGAATCATATCTTCCATAGTTACAGCTAAAGTATCTTCATACCCAAGCATAACCATACCTAAAGAATCACCTACTAAAATACCATTTACCCCAGCTTCATCAATTAATTTTGCTGTAGAATAATCATATGCTGTAAGCATAGTAATTTTATCATTATTGTCTTTTTGTGCTTGAAATGTTGCTATTGTGTTCTTCACTTTGTAAAACCTCTTTCATTTTTGTGTAATCGATTTTTGCATGTTTATCTTGTGCGATACTTATTAATCTTTGTGATAATAAAGCGTAAATATTTTTTTCATCGAGCAAATTTTCTTTAGTAAAACTTGCTAAATGTTTTTTTACTGTATCTATATCATTTCGTTCAATAGGTCCAGTAAGTGCATTTTCTAAACTACATTCAACCAAATTTTGCACATTTCCTTGAAGTAATGGCATTAAAATATCTTTAGCCATGTTTTTCTCAATTCCACATTTTACAAGCATATCTATACTTTCTGCTAACAATGCAATCACAAGATTGCTAACCATAACTGCACTTGCATGATATAGTGCTTTTTTCTCTGTCATAATGGGAATAATTTTATTTCCACAAGCCTTAAAAATTGCCATTAAATCTGTTAAATGCTCTTTACTTCCTTCAATTGTAAAAATAGTGTTTTTTAGTTTAGTATACGCCGTATATTTATCATTTATCGCACATAATGGGTGGATAGAATACACGTATGCACCGCGATTTTGAGCATCAAAAAAAGCGGTCGAAGACCTCGAACCGCTACAATGACAAATATTTTTATTTTTAATATCCAGATTTCTCATATAATCCCAAATTTGACTAATTTCACCATCAGGCACAGTCAAAAATAAGGTATCACTGTCTTTTAAGATATGTTCTACATTTGTATACACTTTGGTCTGGGTAAACTCTGCCGCCATTTGCGCAGAAGATAAATTTTTACTAGTATAGCCAACTAATTCCACATTGTCTATCTGATTAATTTGTAAATATTTTCCCAAGGAAAAACCTACTTTTCCAGCACCAATAATTCCTATTTTCATCGCATCACTCCTCTCTAAACAAATCAAAGAATCGAAGTAATCAATGAAATCTCTGGTAAGGTCTTGTTCTTTCGATACAATCCTTAATAAAATGATTAAAAATAAAAAAATGTTGCGGTACAGTTTCTATTCGAATACTATCCAACACATAATATATCATTTATTTTGCATTTCGTATAGATAAAAACTAAAATTTTTTAATTTTTTTCAAAAAAATGTTTGACAAATATCCACCTATCTGATATTATAATATATGCGGTTAAGACAAACCGCAAACAAATGGCCTTGTAGCTCAGCTGGATTAGAGTGTTTGACTACGAATCAAAAGGTCGCAGGTTCGAGTCCTGCCAAGGTCACCATTTGTAATGGGTAGGTGCCCGAGTGGTTAAAGGGAACGGACTGTAAATCCGTCGCCGTAGGCTACGATGGTTCGAATCCATCCCTGCCCACCATTTTGTAAATTAAAGCTTCGATATAATATCGAAGCTTTTTTTGTATCTATTTTTATTGTAATGAACGAGCAATCTCTTCTTTTAAAAGAACCTGTAAAGAATCTTCTTCAGATTTATCAATAGGTATTGTTACATCTTGCCATAACCAAATATCTTTTTTATAAACACTTGGTTTTCCAAATTTCTTCTCTAAATAATTTTTAACATAAACAAAATCTTTTTGTTGCTCTTTTAAGTTTTTAATATTCTCATTCGCACATAATAATATTTTATACAAATGATTATTACTAAACATCACCATAATACTTGATGAATTTTCTTTACCATTATCTACATCAATGCTATTAATACTAATGGTATTCCAGATTATTCCACCTCTGCTTAATTCATAAATTTTAAATAATTCTTCATTTGGTTGACCCCAATACATATATAATTTATCGTTTTTGACATCTGTTAAAATATTTCTACGATTAGGTTTTAAAAGAGTACCTCCTAATTTCAATGTTTGTCCATCTACAATTGCTCGATTTAATAAAGTCTTATCACTAACTACCTGCTCCGCATCATTATATTTTATTTCTATTTTATAAAGTTGGTTATTCCATAAATATAATCGTATTTTCTCAGTTATTTGTTGATAAGTATTTATAAAATCATTATAATCTTTATCTTTTTTTGTATATGGATTTTGCAAGTCCATTTCATAAACAAGAGCATTTTCATCACAATAGTACTCAACATATTTAACAGCATAATCCATAACAATATCATTTATACTTTCACCCCAATATAAATTAGGTATTAATTTTACATAACTTATTTTATCTGATAAAACTTCGATTTCTTTTTCTATTTCCTTATTTATTTTCTTCACTACTTCTTCGTGTGCTTTTCGCTTAATATTTAAATCACCTTGTATTTTTGCTTTTTTTAATAAACTGTCATCTTGCAAAATTATTTCTGTTCCATCTTCTTTTTCTGCCACAATTTTATACAATTGGTCATTCCAAAAATAAGCCAATATTTTATTAGATTTTAATGTCACTCCTTTAAAAATTTTTTCTGGCAAAGTCAAATAATATACTGAGGCATTTTCACTTTCATCGTATTCTTTATATTCAAATTTATACAATTTATTTACTTGTACTAAGCTCATACCCCAATATAAATTTTCTCCTATCCACTTTATTTTTTTTGCTGTTTTATTTTGAACAATCAAATCTGTACCATCAATAAAATCAACTTTTATTCTATATAATTTATTTTCTTTTAAATATATTAAAATTTTCCCATCTACAACTTTTTTACCATTTAAATAAGGCTCATTTAATTTTAGCCAATACGTATTACTATCTTCATCATCTAAATGATTATTATAAATAAGCGAATATTTCTCTTTTATTTCAGAATATGTTTCGCCCCAATTTAAATTTACTGAAATATTTTGCTTAGCAAATACTACAGAATAACCACAAATAAAGCAAAGACAAAATATTATAAAAATCTTTTTCACATTATCACCTTCTTTCAAACGCAATCAATTTTATGGTTCTATAATAAATGTTGGGGTAAGAGAAAATTCTCTTGCTTCAACAT